>JAYVPE010000367.1:0-56984 GCA_043757575.1 Pirellula sp. | reverse complement strand
AGTCCGTTACATCGAACAGGTCACCCAGGCGTTTGCGGGCTTGGTCAACCAGTTCACCCCAGCACCGATCAAGATCACGTACCGTTGCCTGTAGCTCGATCTGAGTCTCGCGGAGCTGCGACTCCAGAGTTGACACGGTGTTACGCCGTACAAGCCGAATGCCTGGCTCCACATATGGCAATGTCTGCCCGCGCCAGCAGGCTACCGCCTTGGATTTTACGGCTGACACAGTTCGAAATACGGGGTGGGTTGTGTCGAACAGTTTCTTGCCAGCAGATAGGACGTCTACATCGGCGCTAAATGCGCCGGCGGCTAGGCGACGTTGCCCTTGGCTCAGTGTCTTACGAACACCCGGCCATCGGACGTGTAGCCGGATCGCGGTCGTTGCCGACTGCAATTGCTCACCGACGGTGTTCCGCTGAAGAGACTCTCGCTCTTGGGTTGGCGATTCTAATACTGTGGACATAGGTTTGGTTTCCTTGTTAATTGATGGGTAAGTAAACGAAAACGGCGGGCACAAAAGTCCCGCCGTTATTGATGTTGTTAGTCGCGCAAAGTTTTCAAGCGTCGTGCGACCAAGAGTTGTCATCCAACACTTCGGGCAGATACCGGCCATTTGCAATGGAGACAGGCTTTAGGTTCCGCCAAATCTCGGTCGTCGATACATTCGGCTGAAAGTGTGATGCCTCCGCGGACATCACAATCATTTCGTCAATGTCTTGCACCGAGTCCGTTTGCCAGAATCGCCGCATGAGCCAGCCAAGTAACAAGAGCGGGACCAACCCTGCCAAAACGATTCCGATGGCTTCGATTGTTCTTGAAAGAAGCAAGTCTGTCGTGCGTTCAGCAACAATGGATTTACGTTCTGATTCCAGTCGGTCTAATCCTGATTGGATATCAGTCTGTTGTTGGACGATCGATTTGCGAGTCTGCTCGAAGGATTGCTGAGCCGCGACCCAACCTTTTCGGGCTTCGGCGTCGGCGGTGATGAATTCCCTTGACGCCTCTGTTACCTGCCGTTGCATGGCGTTGACGTGTTCTCGCTCGCGACGAGCGGCCACGTCGTCGCCGCAACCGGTGATGATGGGCGCTAGCAAGATTAGGAGTATGCCCAATTGCTTGAGCACTCCCCGGATGGTAGATCCTGCTAACACCAAAATCTGAATGATGCGAACCATATTTATCCCTTCGTAATAGTCTTTGAGTGAATTTGAGAAGTTGTTCAAAACGGCGTTGGCGGTGAAATGCCAACGCTACCGAAGCAGCCGCGACGAGCGTGCTGCTCAGAAGTAAAACAGTGAACATGATCAACCCATAGAGTTAAGGGTGAGGTGAGAATTTGAGTGGATGACGCTCATCCATGCCCTTTGAAACTACCGACAGCTATCGCTTGGCGTAATGAGCTGTAATTTCAGCTAGCCCGGCTAGCCGATTACAGTCCACACCTGCCAGCGATCCGAACAAGGATGGAGATGCGGTGCGTTTCGAAACAGTCGCGTATTGACCGTATGGTTAGACTCGCTGTCCACGACGATATACCTAACGTTTTCAGGCATAAGTCGTTGAATCAACCTGTGGATATCGGTCTCGGTGACCTCAACCAAGCATTGAGAATGACCTGCGTCCGCGGCCCTAATTGAATTCAGGCCAGCGGTTTCCTGGGCCCAATATGCCAACGCCTCACGCAATAGGACAAGATCTTGTGGAGTAAGCACTGCATGGCTCCCTATAGTTGAAGGAATGGGGAGCCAGTCAGTTGGCGGACGGTCCGCCACGAGTTGCACGGCGTCTGACAGATGAACCATTTACACTTTTGTCTGCAGAGTGTTTTGAGGAATAGATCCCGCCAACCTCCGCATCCAAACATCTCCCCGCAGCCCACTCTCTTAACCGTTGAACGGACTCCGCCGAAGTTACCGCCACCGGTACGACATTCTGCGCCGCTTGGCTAAGTGGTACATCAAGTAAAGCTGACAACCGGCAACAAGAACGGATCTCGGCACCAGTCCATTGGTCATCTGCCGGCAAATTCTCTTCGCTAGATATGTCAAACCGAGTCCGATACATGCCCCAAATAGCATCCTTTTGAACTCGGCTTGGCAAATCCACAAAGAACACACCGTCAAATCGCTCGGCACGCGAGAACTCTGGCGGCAGCCTCGTAACATCATTTGCTGTGCATACCACGAAGACATCGGAGGTATGGTCATTCAGCCAAGTCAGCAAGGTGCCAAACATACGGGATGTCACTCCGCTGTCGCCACTGCCACCCGAAGCCCCAGCAAAAGCCTTTTCGATTTCATCGATCATGACCACACAAGGTGCCATAGAATCGATGATCCGTAACGCTTCTCGGGTCCGCTCCTCCGATTGGCCAACGAGCGAGCCCATCAGGCTACCGACGTCCAGTGTTAGCACCGGGCGACCGACTTCCTTGCCAAGCGACTTGCAGAACTCGGATTTGCCGCAACCAGGTGGTGACAAGAGCAAGACGCCACGTGGCTTTGCAAGCGATCCGGCGTTGCTAGAACGCAGCAGAGCTCGTTTGGTAAATGCCTTCAGAGCCGACAATCCGCCCAGCGAACTGAAATCGCTGTCAGATCGACAGAGGCTCAATAGGCCAGACTTCTTGAGAGCCTGTGTTTTGAGCTCCCAAATTGCTTCTGGCTGCACCGAACCATGGCGGACCAACGACAGCGAGAAAGCATTTTCAGCTTCGTACCGTGTCAGGCCGACCGCAGCATCGAGTACTGCCTCAAGCTGTTGGCCAAAAGGCATCTCGTTATCACCAGTTGCAATGCTACTGAGCAGCTCCTGAAGTTCAGATCGAGTGGGTGGTTCATGATCGACGACCACGAATAGTCGTTCGAGTTCCGGCGGCAACTGCACTACCGGCGACAAAATGACGACAAACTTGCGTTGCATCTTGCCCAGTGACACGGCTTTTGCAATCTCGGCTACAACCTCGCCCGATCCCAAGAAGCGATGAAAGCTGCTCAAGACCAGGATGGTTGGTGTAGCATCGTTGCTAAGAGCCGACAGGATTTTCAAAGCCCCGACCGGGTCTGCTGGTTCTGACGGTACGGGTGTATTGGCAATAGCTCTGAAGCCTTGTGCAATGTCCCAACACATCAAGGACCAGTTCTCATCCCGACAAAGTTTCGACATTTCAACGATTGCGTCGTCTGGTTCGTAGGATTTAATCCATACGCCAGTGAAACAAGCCCGAACGAGCTCGCTCATTCGAAGTCCAAGTGTGGACATAGTATCTCCCTTGTGAAATTTGTAGACATGTAGACACGTAGACGCCAGCAGAGAATACTGCTCGGCAGACTGGTCAAGCGAAGCGTTCGCTTGCTGATAGAACTCGCTCTTCAGCGATTCGGATTCGCGGGCACCAAGCGCCAATTCGATACTGCGCGTAGCAGCTTGGCAGTCGCTTCCCGAGAACCCTTTGGTTTCGACCTTGGTCCCGCCCTTCGGCGATACGGTGATTTCGATCGTTTTCATGGATGCTCCTTTAGGCGACTTGGACGCAAACACGAATACTGCCATCGGGCAAAGTTTGCTCGGTGGCTGTGTAGCCAGACTTGCGCGCTTCGATCTTGGCTTTTTCTACCGCATATGTTTGTAGGAACCGATCTAGCTCCTGCTGTTGGCCCCACTTGCCGCCGTAGTTGTCGAAGTCGACTTCGCCGGTGCTTGTGTTGCATACGACCGGATAGATCCAACCGGACAGTTTCACAGCCCAGCCGGTCTTCTCGCCAACAAACAGTTTGGTTGGCCCATGTATCGGTGCGGGCAGTTTCAAACGCGAGCAAGCTGATTGAACAGCCTGCGGGTCCCGCACCTGAGTGCGGATGGTCACGACGTGTGACATAGAATTCTCCTATTGGAAACAGAGTGGAAGCGGAGGGCAGAGTGCCCAGAGCCGCGTGAAGGGCTATTTGCGGTGGTGGCAAATAGTAAAGTGTACCCATCACTCTATATGACGCGTTTCGGGGCTGGATTTAGGTTGAACACTGAACAACACTCTGCAACAGAAACGATTCACATGGTTTTCATCTACTGCGTTGCCGATTCGAGCTTGCGATGACGACAACTCACTCGCTGAAAGTAGCGAATGCTTGCGCCCTCCCTCGCAATCATTGCAGCTAAGTACAGACCCAGCGGTGTTAATCAAGCCATCGCCCTACGAACTCGGCGGCTAGCGAGGCAAGCGACTGTCTTACGTCTTCCTGTGTGCCTATCGCGACGAAAAGGCGAAATCGGTGTTCACCCTGGGCGATGCCTTTGGCGCTCCGAACACGGAAGACGCAGTTCCATTTCACCACGCTCTCCGTTTTGAAGCGGAACCGGCCATAGCCGGCCTTCTCGTAGCCGCGTGATGGCTGGTCAGGAGAGAAGATACCCATTGCGTGCGTACCGCGCTCCGTGGCGAATATGACAGGGCATTCCTGTTCGCCGGGGCCGTCGTCCAGCTCCTCCAGCGAGCCGGATTCCGGCTGGAACTTCCAGAATCGACTGAACTCAGGTGGCATATATCCAGTCAATGCCTCAAATTGACCGTAGTTGTGCCGCTCGCCCTGGGGCACAGTAAACGTGACCTCGTATTCGATCACGTTGGCGAGTTTTTTGTACCCGATTCGGACCCTCTTTGCGACGAGGTGTTCCGATAATAGCTTTTCGTTGAGTGCAGGTCTTCCGAACGACTTCTCTCCGGGGGCAAGCCAGAATGCCATCTGGTTGGTCGCCCGCAGTTCGCCCCCTACAGCGCTGAGCCGAAGGAGCTTGCTGGATGACTTGTCCCCGATCCCGTCCGCCCGCGAGCCAGCCTCTGTAGGGTTGTAGCACTCAGCCCAGAACTCTTTGCCTGACGCGCAATCGAAGCTGGCGGCGGACTGGAGTTGCCGTCCGTGGTCATGGCTGTCAATAAACTCTTTGCCATCCCACTTCAACGAGTGGATTGCACCAGCAAGACGATCGGTTGTCGTTATGACGATCTCCGACGAGCCAGCCTTGCCGCGAATGGAACTATTCCCGCTTATTGTCGGACTCGGCTCATCAGCGATAACGCCCAAGCCGGCCAAGCACGCGATTCCGAAAGCGAGGATTCGAAGCATAGGTTTACCTTGTGGCAAAAAGATTTAAAAACGATCGCACCCGTATCGAAGCGTCTGCGGGATAGACTGAGCCGCTTCGTCTGCGCAACTGTCCATCGCAGTTCCCAATCCTAAATATGTCATCCGCCGTTTGAATGGTCCGGGTTGTGCCCCAAGATAGCGTACCGCGCAAAGTGTAGCAGGCCAGCGAACCGATAGTTTGGATCGACATACCGTTCTATTACGTAGAACGCGAAGTAGTAGGCACGGCAGAAAGCCCAAATAGCAATTGCAAGTAGCAGGGCGTACCGAATGTCCGGCAGTTGCACGAGCAGGAGCCCCGAAGCAAATGTTCCGAGTGCAACGAATAGCCCGCCTTTAAACCAGATTATGCGTGGGTTAGTCAAATTTGCCATGCGGTTACTCGCCCTGTTCTTTCGGTCGTTGTATCGGATGAGGTTGGATCAAGGCGTTCTCCATAGGCCACCGTACACTTGGTAACGTCCCTTTCTCTCCCAGAAAGGAATGTCGTTAGCTCATGAGATTCGAGATAGCTTCGATTTCGTCTAGACTTAATTGAGTGTCGAAAATCTCCAGGTCCGACCGCATATGCTGTTCAGATGTGGTGCCTGTTAGGGGAATCATACCAACTTCGATTGCAAATCTGAAAACAACTTGTGCGATGGAACAGCTATGGCGCTCTGCCATCTTAGCCAATTTACGGCTGGCCATCACGGCACCGTTGGCCGTCAACAACGAGAAGCCCTGGTAATTCAGCCCGTTGCTCTTGCAGAAATCTCGGACATCTTTACCCCACCCTTGTATTGCGTAGCATCGGTTCTGCACAAAGTGAGGTAGGACTCTTGCATCCCGGCAAAGACTCTCGAGTTGATCCAGTGAAACATTGCTGACACCAAGCAGACGCGTGCGGCCACTATCGTAGATGTTCTCCATCGCTCGCCAAGCAGACCAGTCATCCCGATTGAACCCAACGGGACTGCTTGGTCCATGCAGCACATAGGAGTCAATCCGGTCGACGGCCAAGTGCTGTAACGAACTAGCAAACGACACTTCCACTTGATTTGAAATGGAGGAATCCGGACTGTAGGGCAGACGATGATCTTGTCCGCGTTGGAATGTGTATTTGGTCTGCACAAACAACTCTTCGCGAACTAACAAACCGCCGGCGATCGCAGCTGAAATGGCACGTCCAACTGCTGCCTCATCGTAGTGTTTGCGTTGATTTGCAGTGTCGATACCACGAAATCCCAGCGCGAGAGCACGTTCGACCAGAACCTGAGTTGCATCCTCTTTCCAAGCGGTCCCGTAAAGGAAGCGAGGCACTTCAACACCAGCGATCGTCACGGTTCGATCCATTAAATTGTCTTAACTCATGTTTTCCGAAGCGTTTGACAGCGATCCGAGAACGCTGGTTTGAAAACCTATGCTAATTGTTTATCGCCGTCTACGTGTCTACAAGTCTACAGTCCATCGAAATTGGAAATGGCAGCCATTGTAGACATGTAGACGGTAGACAATCACAAAAGTTGTCCAAGTTCGCTCTTCGGAGAATTCATTGGGATGAGATTTCCCCATCGGCGGCCTGGGCGGCGCGACTTCGAGGCCCAGCAGCGATAAGATAGACGCAGTCAAAAGAACGGAGCTTGAGTGTTGCTTTAGCAGATCGGTCTGGTTGTGCAAATTGGTACATGGAATCTCGATTCTCGCTCCAAGCCAACACTGCCTGCGCCTGGAACGGTAGGTCGCTCGCTAACTCCTAGACAAACCTCAAAGGGCTTTGATGTGAGTTCCGAGTGCAAATTTGAACGCCCTGGCCATTTTGCTTAGGATATGTTCTGAGCAAGGCAATTATTCCCGTCATGTGACCGAACGTGTCAAAGGACTTTGGCAGAATCGATCAATTAGCCTTTGATGTAGTTTCAGCAAAAGCTGCCCAGTAGCAAACGGAGGGTACCGATGTTCGTTCGAAAAAGTTGGATTGCAGTCTTAGTATGTGTCCTATGTCATAGCGGCGTGGCGATGGCCCAGCGTCCGGACCCCGCCATTGGCTCGAACTGGCCGAATGGAGCGTGGTCGACAGTCGTTGGCGGTGGCAGCGGCGCTCGTACAACGTTTCGGGACGCCTCAGGGAGATCGCTTGGAACTGCGGTTCAGCAAGGGAACCGGACCCAATTCCGCGATAGCTCAGGTCGATCTATTGGCGCTGCGGAATCTTCCGGAAATCGCATCACATTTCGCGATGCCAGCGGACGAATTGTGCAGTCAGCTACAAACGCAAAGAGTGGGAGCACGTATCGCTCGTCAAACGGTGCTATCTCGGGATCATCGAGCGTAAATAGCAATCGAACTCAGTTCCGGGACTCGTCGGGCAAATCGACTGGCTCCGAAGTTAGTAATAACGGTCGATCGACCTTTCGAGACAGCAGCGGAAGATCGATCGGCTCAGCAAACAAGAATCGGAAATAGATTCCAAACGATTACGTTTTCGATTCCACCCGTTTCAACTGCCCGATCTGGATCAGACAGTCAAACTGCTTTTCCACTTGGCTTGGTAGCGAACCGCCCCGGACCAACATCCCTAACTCCATATTGATCGTAAATGCCTGTTGGGTCAGATTCGCCGACGACAGAAATAACCACTTGCCATCGGCCACTGCACACTTGACGTGTAGAATACCGACTTTGTTGTTGTCACTGAGCAGGCGATTCTCTTTCGGCCAAAAGTAAACCGTCGAGCATGCCGCCACTTCCTGCCCCAATGCTTTAATTGTGCTGTACTCCCCTTCGCCTTCGATCTTATCAGGAGTCTCCACGATCACCGTCAGTTGCACGCCCCGCTTCGCCGCCCGCACAAGTGCTTTGCCGATGTTCGGAATCCGGTAGACGGCGAAACTCACGAGCGTAATCCTACTCTTCGCGGAATCCAGAACTTGTAGGATGGCTTGCTCAGTTCGGCGAAAGGGAGTGGCTTCTGTATCCGGGCCGGTCCACACCAGTTCCACCGATTGCGAATCACGGTGGTTTCGTTCAGACAATGCCGCCGATTGCAATGCTACGGCGACCGTTCGAGCGTCAATCTCGTTTGCATCATTTCGCCAGTGCTCCACAAACGCCAGAGCAATGTCCCGGTGTTGATGATGTGGAACCCGCTTCGAGATTTCCGCTCGCAATGAGCCTTCGGGACTCTCCAAAATTGCAGCCGCCACCGCATCAACAGTATTGCTTGGTAAACTGCACACCAAAGCATAAGTGGATTCGACGATAACTCGTTCCGGCGTCATGTTCTCATCCGAAGAAGGCTAAGTTGGTTCGCTCGAATGTTGGAACCAGGGCGGATCGATCCAAGTACTTGTTCCCGCGCTCACACGATGTCTCGGGAATGAAAGAGCAGGCATGACACGATGCTCCATGGAGCTTTTCCCCTCCACCGATCCTATGTTCGGAACAGAGAGGGTCCGACGCACAAAGGCCCATTTTGTCTAATGCTCGACGAATGTGGCGACCAAGCTTGTCAGGCTCACCGAGGGCACATAGACCTCCCAATGTTCCTTCGCTATCGGGAGCCGCCGTATAAATTAGCACGCCGGCCATCGGATCACCGTCAGTTGGATTGCGGGAATAAATGCGCTCTGTGATCGAGGCGCTGGTGTACCCGCATTCAATCGCGAGTTGTCGTATCAACGCATGTGCAAACGTATGCATCATCACATATCGTATGCCAGGATATCCATCGTTCGGATCGAGGTTTTTGCTGATCCGCCACGCTTGATGACCTTGTTCAAACTCTCGATCGTATGCAGTGTTTTCTTTTACCCATGCTTGAATCGCAGTTTCTGAGAACTGAAAAAAGATCCCCTCGCCACGTGTTTCGCTTGCTGGAAGCCAAGTGGGATCTTTGCGAGATATTGCCGCACGATTGTCGGCAGGCAATTCAGCGGCGTTATCAAAGTCTCTTGGAGACATGATTCGAGTGAAGCCAACCAAGGCCCGGACTTCCCTCAACTTCTCAACCAATACGATTTTTTCAAAGTATTTTGCGTAGTCAGTCGGCGGTTCGACAACACGCAATTTGAAGGTGCGACTTTCCATTGCCTTCGTTGGATTTGAAAAAACTTCCCATTCAGGCGACTTCAAATCGTCTGGATCCTCCATTTCCAAATCGGTGCCTTGAATCTGCTTTTGAATCGCTGCCCAAATTTGTTCATCCGAATACTTGATCAGGTCTTTAAGTTGGCCAATCAGCCGAAATGCCTTCAACACATCTAGACTCGTAGCTTTGTCGAGTATAGCCCAGTTCTCCTCAACCATTCGTCCAAGATCATCCGTAGCCTGCGGTACAGACAATGCCGATATAATAACTGGAAACCAAAGATTCGAGGCACCTTGTAGCATGGGCTTCATATGATCTTGATCGCACCCCTTCGGATCAATATCGCGAAGATGCGGTCGACGGCCACGGCATGCAGGCAGCACATTGCGATTGTTCGGTCCGAACGCTTGTCCCAATCTTCGGCGTAACCCACATCCATCGCACTTCACCTCCACATCTAGAGCTTCGCCACTTGCCCCGAACTCGTAAAGGTACAGCAGTCCCTTGCAATCAGTCTTGCCCTGATGAACGAAATGGGCCCACGGAAAATCGTCTAGGTGGCCATGTTCGCATGTTACCAAAAAGCGAGCCGGAACAGCAATCGGCGATCGCCCCTGCGTTGTGCAATTGTGGACGAAGCAAGCTTTATCAGGTCGATACGGGTAAACTTTGGCCTCAAAAAGTCCGGAACTGATTGGAGCTATGAGTCGGCATTTCGAACAGACCATCCATCGAGGAAACGGCGCAACCGGTATTCCTATCTGCCGAGACTCATCGAACCAATTGGTTTGCGATCCCTTCGATTCCGGTCCGCGCGGTGGTGTAAGGAATCTCGATACCTTCGGCCCAAGAATCGACTGTGCGGATCGCAACAAACGTTCTTCCGCAATCTCAGTGGAATGCGCGCTGGGCCAGTCATCCAGCCCCATAACTATCACAGACATATTCGGAAGATCGACCAGCGAGCCGATTCCGTATGTTGTAATCGTTTGGCTTGGTCGAACCTCTCCGACTTCCGACTTCTTCATGTGTCCGTTTGTCATGCTTGCACTCCTTCGATTGTCGGTGCTGCCAAGTCGGTTTTCAACTCGTCTGGCGTGGCATCGCCGCTAACCTCATCGAGCCCCCCATCGCTAATAATGAATTTCACAGACGGTTCGACTTCGCGTAGCGAATTGAGGCAAGTAAATTCCTCCCACTTCTCCATTCCAGGACTTTGAAGCAGCTTTACAGTTGTCCCTTTCTTTGGACCATCTGCCCCATAGGACTCCGTATAGGTCAGCGTTCGACCGCCGGTTGTGTTTTGTGCCTCAGCTTGCCACAGGTCGGCTTTGCTGAGAAGTTCTGCACGGCAAAAGTCTCCAGTCTTCGTGCCATCACCAATCAATTCCGCTCGCCTAGCGATGGTTTCAATCGCGTCTTGAACATAGGGATTGCTGGTGGTGATGCGTGACGCAGCTTCGTTCGTATTGAACTCAGCACTACGCAAACGCACCAATGAAACCAACAGCCCGGATAATCCCCGTTGCAAGGCTCCAGGCGAGAACGGCGTGACAGAAAGTGGCTCAACATGTTTGTAGAATGAAGAATGATAGTGCTCAAAGCACTCGTAATGCGAAAGGTCGCGAGGTCTTGCCCAATTGAAAACGGTACAAACCAATCCAGGGAAAGAACGACCGACGCGGCTCGTCGCCTGAATGTATTCCGCTGTGGCCTTAGGCTGTCCTGCAACCACCTTCAGCCCCAATCGTTTCACGTCCACCCCGACTGAAATCATGTTTGTAGCGAGCAAAACGTCCAAAGGCTTCTTGGGAATGCTTTTGTAATCCTTTGTTTTGAATGCCTCTCTGCGTTTCTCCTCGAGTTCGGGATCGAACCCCGATTCGAGTCGGTCGAGAATTTGTGGTATCTCCTCGGACCGTATTCGACTTGTTAACTCAGCAAGTCCATCGTTATACAGTCTTCGCTTTGCCAGTCCTCGACGGTCTTGTTTGCTGCACAGTGAAGTGATCGCATCATCGACGAGACGCCTCATACCACCCAGCTCTCGCATCGAGTTGAAATAGCCGACAAGCGTCATCCATGGATCGATCGGATTGCCATACTTTTCATACAACAATTGAGCCGAGCAAAGGTAAGCAACGTAAACACGGATCAAAGCCGCTTTCAATCGACGCCCGGGCGCACAGATTCCGAGATACCTTCTGCCGAATTCCTCTTCGGTTGGTTCGCGTTGGACAGAAAAGAAATTGTCTCTTACGTCGAGTCCGGGTGGCGGAAAAATATTGACAGTTCGCAAGAACAAGCTACGAACTTGAACATCGGCATTCTTAATCGTTGCCGTTGATGCAATCAACTTTGGACGTACTTGCTTGCCGTTCACCTCCCAGGTACAGAGCTTGTCGATGGCAGTTTCGTATAGACCAACAAGCGTTCCCAGCGGACCGCTAATCAAATGCAATTCGTCCTGAATAATCAAATCGGGCGGGCGAAGAGGTCCATGTTCCACGAGTCTTGCTGATGGTAAACCCAGTTTGGATCGTGGGTGGAAAGTCGAATCCTCCAAGTCGGGCGATTTGAAGCCGTGTCGTTCGCAAAAGCCATTCACCTGCCCAAAGAGCATTTGCACCTCTCCCTTCCAAGGCATCTGTGCAAACTTGTCTACGGTCGCGATTAGCATCGACGGAAGACGACGATAGATTTCCTCATCTACTACCACGACCGGCAATCCTTCGTCTGCAGCTTGGCGTTTGCTAAAAAGGCATTGGCCAAACTTGTCGCCGCAAAACATTAGAGTCCGAGCTGAACCATGCGGGTAGGGTTTGGCATCGAAGTGTTTTCCCGCTTCGATGGCACTTCCGCACCATGGACAGGCAGTAAGCTGGTAGGGCGTGCCAATTCCGCCGGCAACAAACTGATTGCCTCTCGCTTGTTTGATGGCTTCGACAGCGTCATCGGTACGGTTAGGAGTCGTCTTGCGGCCCACCCATAGCCCAATTCGAAACGGAGTAGTACCCCAGCGTTTGTCGCCACGTTCAAGTGCTTTCCTACGAATCGACTCACAAGCACAAATGAGCGCCGTTGCCCGCTGAAACTGTTGGATGGTAAGAAGCCGCAAAGTGTACCGCATCAATACGGAAATCCCCTCATCGCCGATCCGTCCGGCAACGGTCCCCTGCAATCGCCGCAGTCCCATCGTGTAGGCGGATAATCCTAAGTAGGCTTCTGTCTTACCACCACCTGTGGGAAAGAACAGCAGGTCCGCTATCGCCTCGGGACCAACACCACGTTCCGGGTGATCGAGTTCGGTCACACCTGGCAGATTGAGCAGAATAAAAGCGATCTGAAATGGTCGCCAGCTGCGATTCGCAGGTTTGTCAATGTCGTTATCAAAATCCGGCTGTTCACCCCTGCGAACTCGTTCCGCATAAATGGAATGAGTTCGCTGTAACCACATCGCTCGATTCATGAATTGAAAAGACTCAAATGCTTTTGGGTCTTTGAGTAGTAGTTTCAGGCCACTTTCGATTCGATTGAGGGTCAATCGGCAATTATCGATTGCAACGCGGCTTGCATCACCAAATTGCACCAGTCCTTGTGTGGGATCGCTGAGTTTGGATTCTTCCCGTTGGATCCAATCCTTATAAGCCGTGACCAGTGGCTCAAGCATCGTTGCGAGTTTCTTTGCATCCGCCTCGGCCATAAACTTCATGTCGAGCACCAACCCAGCGAGTTTGCCAAAGGCTGGGTTCTCGTTTGCATCTTCTTCGGTTGGTGGCGCGGTACGAGGCACCTCATAGGTCGGCACGATCACCGATTCGATGCTCATGGCACGATCAGAAATATCCCTGGATACTTCAGCATGAACGCTTACGCCATGTCCCACTGCGATTTCAACTTGATGCCGATAGAGCATCGCCATGAGCCTTTCTTCGAGATCGTTGTTAGAGCCAACGGTCGCGCGTTTGCAGAAAACGGCTTGTTCATCATGTCCACTTGCGATGAGCTTGGGTTGGAAAATGTGATATTCATCCTTCGGTCGCAGTTCCTCTTGAGCGTTGATTAGGAACAGTGTGACGACATAGTGAGTGTTCCGCTTGCGAATCTGGCCTTGAACATAGATATCAGGGAACTCAGGATCTGGTGCCGTTGCTTTAATCGTCCCGCTTTTCAAGGGTATGTCGATCGTGCCCCCACGAGGATATCGCTTCCAAACGAGAAGAGCTTTGCCATTGTGGTCGGTTTTGTCCTCTTGTTTTTCGCGTTTGTATTGGCCCCAGGATCCGCTGACTTTGAATGAAGTTGCCTCCGCTTCTACACAAAAAGTCATTCCCAAAGTGGATGGCAGGTGTGCAACGGTGACGGGCGTGTCGACATCGGTCTTCCCATCGTCGGCGGTATCGCACCCCCCATCGGAAAGTTCATCGGGAATGGATGGGATCTCCTCATCGTCTTCGTCGTCTGCTAACGTCGAGTCGCTAGAATTCGAACCATTCTGTTTGTCTTTTGTGACAGCACCGCGGCTGGGTGCAAGTACTCCAACCAAGTATCGATCTCGAACGGTTCGTTCGGTCAGCTCCTCGTGTTCACCGCCGGCTGGCCCGAGCAGATCGCCGAGAACCATGTTTTCAAGTTCGGCACGTAGCTGGTGTTGGGATGGTTGGGATTGCGGCACGCCTATTTCCTTGCATTTGGGACGGTTGCGGTGTCAATTACTTTAAACAATTCCCATCGCGGGAAACGCAGGGTTCCAAAACGAGGGTCGAAATCGATTTGTCAACAATTGCGTCATTCATTACGTCATTCGTTACGTCATTTTCGGAAAAAGCTTAAAGGAAGCGTTGCTGCAAAACGTTGGTAGAAAAGGACTTGCGAATTGGATTGGAACAATCGTATACGTCGTCTATACGTCGTATATACGTGAATTGAGTCATTCGGTACGTTTCGTCTGCGATTCAATGCTGCTGGAGCCCGGAAACCAACGACCATATTTTTTCGCGCCGACAACGTGGATCAAGCTGCGTTTTTGCAAGGTCCTGACGAGTGATTGAACATGGGTTGGTTTGAGCGCGGAAAGCACCTGACATAGATCTTCCAACTTTGCGCCTTGTGACGATTGTTCTCGGATGTGCATTAAAAGTAATTCGAGGTTTTGTTCGCGATCCAATCCTTTCTTGCGGGTGTAGACACCCTTCTGCCCGGTAAACTCGTAGAAACGTCTTGAAAGCATCAGGGTTCTGGCTTTGCCTTTCTCGATCACTCCAAGATCCAACAATCGGTGGATTCTCGTCTCTTATCCCTTTGGAGCCTTTTCACCTTTGGCTGCAGCAGCAAATATCATCCAGTCATGAGCGTCGAAGAAAGCTGTGGTTTCCTTACCAACTTTCTCAACGAATCGAATGAAGGCTGGATTCTCAATCGTACCGTGTAGAGTAAGCCCAAATTGATACTGGTCTGTTCTTGCAAAGTCAGGAACGGGCTTGCTTTGTTTGATTAACTCCTCATAGATCAAATTCATTCCTTGACCCGAGCGCTCGACTAACCCGCACTTCGTCAAGATCTCAGCAATTCGACGATTACGGGGGTTCTGTCGGTCCAAGATGTTCTCGAGCGTGATGCCAAGAGGCAACCCGCCAGGGCTGTCGAACTCAAGCTCTGGTTTGTACCGTAGAACGTGGGCGGAATCTTCGTCTGATGCGATCTTGATTGACGCGTGCCCGGAACACTTAGGATCGCGCTGAACCAACACGGGCTTGCCACTGGCATTCTTCAGTTTCTCTTCGATCGATTTGGCCGCATCTTTTGGTGTCACAAACTACTCACTTTCCGCCAGTGGAGACAATCACTATCGCACATGTTATACTCTGAATCGACTCTGGGAGTCATCCCAGGGTAAGCCCACACCAAGTTCCCCCAGTTTTATTAGGAGACTGGCGTATGGCCAAATTGACAAATGATTTCGGCGCTAGTGTGAAGGCACTTCGTGAACGTCTGCACCTCACACAAGAAGCAATGGCCGAGGCTCTTGGGGTCAGTTTCGCAACCGTAAACCGCTGGGAGAATGGATGGACAGCCCCTTCGAAGCTGGCGCTGCGTCAGATTGATTTGCTTTGTAAAGAACACAAGATTGCTCCACTGAACACGATAAAAGGCTGAGGCAGTTAAACTATTGAAGTATGGTCTCATAGGTACTATCCGGGCCAATCTGGATCATCGGGGAGTACAAGTGCCTTTCCCCTTAATTGATAGGCGAGTTCAATTCTTATTAGCTTTCTACATTCATTGATTGCCGTCACGTCCAATCTGAAAATTCTCGGAAGCGACTGCTCGACTTTTTGCAGAACCGCAACCGCATCTGGTCTTTGTCCCAACGCTTTCGTAGTTGCCGCCGCTACTTCGCTTCGTTGATGTGCAAGCAGCGCTTGAGCCCAAACACTGCGAATGATCTCTAATGCGGTTTGCATAGCGCCCTCCTCGCTAACTCCCGAAAAGGCAATCCACCGAAGAATATCAGCAAGCGAGCCTTCGATCGGGTTCCAACGGCCCTTCTTCATTGCGAGCTCAAAAACAGCCTGGTCTAGGCGTGTGAAACGATAGTCAAATCCGATCAGATTCAACAATGCTTCCGAGCGTTGGTCTGACGTTAGCGCTCCGCTTGCACAGAGCTTTTCGACCACTACGGCAGTCCAAACTCTTGGGGGGAGAGCTATTCCCTCAACAAAACCACTGCTCGCGATGGCAAAATCATCGGTCCACAAGATTGCTTTTCGAGAAATAGCAGCGCCCAGTGACTCAATCGTCGCTGAGTCGAAAAGTTCACTTAACGCGGACCTCTGTTCCATCGTAAACTCTGCGAGCCCAATTCCGCCAATTGCAAATGTGTTGCGTTCAACCCACCCGATGAAGTCCAATATGGCTCTAGTCGTACGCTGCTTGTCGTCTTCGGTGCGTACCTCGCACACTTGCTCTGAGCGAACAGTCTTTCCTAGAATTCTTGAGTACATAGGCGAGAACGGATTTTTCAACAGCTCCCTGAAACACTCAATTGTTCCTGTCGAAACCATGAAGCGATTGCCCAACTTAAGCTCATGGGGTTGGTCCCAAATGCCTAGCAAAAAGATTGTGGCCAACCCCGACGGATCAATTACGATGGATTTATTGCTATCAAGTTCAGCGCGAGCAGTCGCGTATTCTTCTCCAGATCCTAAACAACAGCGAATTGGCAAGTCCGAATGATTTGCGAGATAACCGATCGAATCAAGCAGCGGCCGGCGCATAAGTTTCGAGAACATACCAATAGAAAGCGGCTCACGACGATAAAGGGACTCAACTTCATGACGGGGTTCATCAAGGCGCGACAGCGTCGCTAAAAAGTCCTCTACATCTAAGTCGCCATTCTTATGCTTCTTGAATTGAAAAGCCTGTATGAATTGCACATCTCGAAAGCGTTCCTCCCAGTTGAGAAATGAATCTCGAACGCGAAAGGCAATCTTCCCAACAATCTCCTGTATGATACCAAAGCGATCTTGTATTCCTCTACGGACGTAAAACTGGTCGCCAATTTTTTTCCCGAGCAGTTCTCTGGCAATCTCCGAACTTGGAGATTGTTCGGATCTACTCGGAGAAGGATTGGCACCATCTTCGAGAATTATCCACTTTGGTACTGTGTCATCGCCATCTAAATAAGAGACTGCACAGCCGATCTCTACGGCAACGTGAGTCGGAAAATGAATGCCCGTTGCAGGACCCGCAATCGATAGCAGACACTGATGCGATTTTGGCTCATCGAAACGAGTTCGAACAAGTTCGTATGCGTATTTAATGCCTAGCCATGGGTCCGGTCCATCAGCCAGGATTAGCGCTGTATTGCACGCCTCGCCAATTTCGCTATCCGAGACCGATGGGAGCAAGTTTGGATCGAATCTCAGTAATGCGGGATTTTGCGACATTTTTCCAATGACTGCTTTTCGAAGACGAATTTTTCGAAGAAATCTGTCGTCATCAAAATTCGCAAGGCATTCGTCGATTCGTTGAACTGCAAGCGGAAGCTCATTCAATCGCTCTAAGGTGGCGATCTCAAACTCACAAATTGGAATTGAAGATTGCCCCTTCAGCCTTGCCGACTCACAAACACTCAGAATGAACTTATAGTCCTCCACCTTCCATGCCGATTCGAGAACAAGTTCGATTGCCTCGATGAACACGTTTAGGTTGTCAATTGTCTTGTATACCTCAACAGCTTCAGCATGTTTATTCAAGCGTGCAAACAATTCACCGAGCTTATATCGAACCAAAAGCTCGGTCGTAGCCACTAGGTTTTTTTTGGCGATAGTTGCATTGAGATTTGCATTTGAAAAATCGTTTGCTCTCGCGTAGCACGATCCTTTCAATGTGTGGAGATACGAAAGCGGCAATGCCTTGCCGTACTTTGCAATTGATTCCTCCGCTTCGGTAGTTTTGCCTTGTAGGCCTCGTGCTTCTGCCAGTGTCAGAAGCGCCTCAAAGGTAAGTCTGGCATCCTCTCCGTCGTCAGCTTGTAACGCCTCCGTGAGAATCGCACAAATCCTATCTAGATCCCCAGCTTTTTTGCGTCCCAATAGGAGCCTTGATAGAAGGACCTTGTCATGAGAAAGGGAAATCGGTGATTCGCGGTTTTCGAAGTGCTCGATGGCGAGGTCGTTTTTGTCATGACTGACTAGGAATACGCCAAGTTGATATCGGATAACATGATCATTTGGAAGAGTTTCACAGGCGGATCGCAAATCCGCTTCTGCTTCATCATTTTTATCAACCGCTTCATATGCTAATGCGCGGTGATACTTGGAATAGCCCGCTAAGAATTTGCTTGGCGTCTCGCCTGCTATGAACTCTGTAAGTAAGGAAATAGCTTCAGTGGCGAGCTTGCGAACTTCGTCGCTAGAACATGAAATGCGCCCAAGCTTACCGTCGATTGATTTACTAGCGAGGATTGATCCGAGACGCATCTTGGCATGTTGACGACTGTGGTCAAGGCCCACTAGGTGTCTGGCCAATGTCTCGGCGTGTTTATATTCTTTCCTTCTCGATGCATGAAGAAAAAGTGCATCAAGAACCTCAAGCGACCTTCGCAAATGACTTGGAACAGAATTCGTTAGCGTATCTGTTTCTACCGTCTCGGACGCCGCTCGGATAAGAACGGCATGGGATGTCAAATTACCCGGAAAGCTCTGCAAACATTTCTTTGCACAACGAATTGCTTCTTCGTGTTTACCCTGAAGGAAGTATGCGGTAGCTTCAAGCGACTGCGATTCTTCTCCTTCTGTCTGATGCTGAATTGCTTCGAAGTAGTAATCCGCAGCGGTAGAACATTCGTCTTTTTGATTGAATGCATTTCCAAGGTTGGCCGTCACGCGAAATCTTTCGCGATCACTCATCTTTTCCCAATGACGGCGTTTGAGCTCTCGGAGCTTTTCGATGGCGAGTTCTGGTCTCGAGTCCTTGAGGTATGACGCTGCCACATCGATTTCGGCATTGAAGTCGGAGACCGAATTTGTCAGAGAAAAATTGAATTGATTATTGCTCCCAGTGACATCGCCAACATTCACTTGCTGCCCGCCAGCATCAACTTTGGGGGATTCGTTTTTTGAGAATAGACGCCACTTAAAAATGTTGCCGGACAAGTTTGGAGCTTTTCCTTGGCGAACCAGAAAGTCAAAAGTCAGCAGAGCACATGCAATCGCCGCACAGGCGATGTCGAAAGACCAATTGACCTCGCTTGAAAGCCGAAAGAGAAGAGTGTCTTTGATTTTCGGGTTCCAGACCTCGATGCTTGGAATACTTCGAACCGAAAGCCAACTTGCGATGATCGCGTTATACGCCAGTTTATAGCGATAAATGGGGTTGAAGATGACGGCACCGACCAACACAGCCAGAGCCAAGAGCAGAATCGCAATCCCGTATGGATGCGGTAGAAAGAGAGCGAGGGCAGTGATAGTCACCACGCTCGCTACAGCCAATATCGGAATAAGCCACCAGGCCCTAGAACTTTTGATTGCCTCCTTGTCATTGTCGTTGTGTGCCATCAAGTCCGTGCTTACTTCTGCCCTCGTTCGCGACTCCATCACAATCTGGGACTCGCCTTAATATTTTGCTAGCAATCCCTGATCGACAATCATAACGAAGTTTGGTAAGGTTTGTAATGGTGGGTTCCGTCCGGGTCGTGGTGCCGAAAAAGGATCAGAAGAATGGAAAACCTTAAAGACTTTCTGCGAATCTCGGAGGCGGCCGATTACCTCGGCGTTTCACCCAATACGCTTCGAAACTGGGTTAATGCGGGCAAAGTCGCGGCCTGCCGGCATCCGGTGAATGGATATCGGCTGTTTCAAAAGACAGATTTGGACTCACTACTGCGGCAGGTGATCCCCAGCCAAGTCGTGCCCCCTTTTGAAATGAATCATCCCGAAGTGAACAAGCCCCGATAAGAGAGCTCGCCCATCGCTATGGATGCACCACGTTGGAATACGATCACGCAGTCGCAATACGATCATGAGCGACAAGCCCTCGAATTCGTTCGAGCCGGTTTGCCCGACCATGAACCGTATCGTGCATGGTCTAATTTCGAGTTCCAGACACTCGACGGCGCAATCTATGAGGTCGATCTTCTCGTACTGACCAAAGAAGGTCTCTGGCTGATAGAGATTAAAAGCTGGTTGGGACGCGTGCGGGGTGATGCGGGAACGTGGACCAGAACCACTCCTGACGGCAAATTGATTTCGGAAGACAACCCAGTTCTTCTCGCCAATCGCAAAGCGAAGGCGCTCGCATCTCTACTTAAGGCCCAACCCGCTTCCAAGCGTATCAAAATTCCCTGGATCGACGCTGTCGTGTTCCTTTCGGCCGAAAGTCTGCAATGTGAACTGGTCGGCCCCGGACGCAATCGCGTTTTCTTGAGGGATCGAAAAGCAACCGACGGAAGCGGTGATCGAAAAGGGATTCTCGCTGCATTGATGCGCCGCGAGGGACAAGGGATCGACGTCGAGATGCGTTCGATGATCGATTCCAAGGTTGCTCGCAGCTTGGCGAAAGCGATGGACGAAGCTGGCATACGACCGTCGCAGAAGTCACGTCGCATCGGCGACTATGTGCTTGGTGATCTCCTTGCTGATGGTCCAGGCTATCAAGATCGGCTCGCGGAGCACGTGTCGATCAAGAACGACTTTCGACGCGTCCGTTTCTATACCGTAGCAGGTGCAGAGAACGAAGAAGATCGCAGCCGTAGAAAGCGGGCTGCCGTTCGCGAATACGAAATCGTTCGATCGTTGAATCACCCCTATGTCTTGCCTGTCACGGACTACAAAGAGCATGAGCTTGGGCCAGCCATCATCTACAGGTACTCAGATCCAGAATCGATTCGTTTCGATCATTACCTCGCAACGCATTGTGGCCGACTTACAACGGGCGAGCGACTGAAGTTTCTTCGCGATATCGCGGACGTTGTGCGCTACGCTCACCGCAAGCGTGTCATCCACCGATCGCTTTCGCCTCAGAGTATTTTGGTAATGAAGGATGAAGGCGGGCGAAGCGAGGCAGAAAAGCAGTTGCCGCCAGCCACCATGGTGGTACGAGAATCAAATCAGTTTGATGATCCCGCCAAGCTCTATTTGCAAGTCTACAACTGGCAAGTTGGAGCTCGATTACAAACCAATCTTTCCACACCAGTTACTCAGATCGACGACTTAGTCGAATCTCAAGCAATGGTTTACATGTCCCCGGAATCGATCGCCAATCCCGAGCGAGTCTCGGAGGCGTCAGACATCTTCTCGCTCGGGGCAATCGCCTTTCATTTGTTCACAACGCGAGCGCCGGCTTTAAGCTTGAGCGAACAAGCCAAGATCCTTCACGAGCGCAAGGGCCTGAGCGTATCGGCTGTGATGGACGGTGCGGGGCCAAAGCTAGAAGAATTCATTCAGTGGAGTACTCATCCGGACGCGCTAACGCGAATCGGAAACGTTGAAGACTTTCTGTTGATGCTGGATGAAGTCGAGGATGAGCTCACTGCCCCCGACCAGTCGGCGATTGTCGATCCGCTGCTAGCCAAGCGAGGCGACCGGCTCGACAATGACTTTGTCGTCAAAAGCGTTTTGGGACAAGGTGCCACCGCTCGTGCGCTCTTGATCACCAAGGATGAGGAAGAGTTCGTTCTAAAGGTAGCGCTCACCGAGCATGACAATCCGCGTTTGGTGGAGGAAGCCGCAGCGCTCAAAAAGATCCAAAGCGAATTTGTCATCAAGATCTATGACTGCCTGGAGATTGCCGGGAAAACAGTTCTCGTGTTGCAGAAAGCCGGTGAGGAATCACTAGCCAAGCATCTTCGTAAGTATGGTATTCCAGCACTGGATTTGCTTGGCCGTTACGGCAGCAATTTATTGGCCGCAGTCGAATCGTTGGAACGCCATGGAGTGATCCACCGAGACATCAAGCCGGACAACATTGGCATCCACACGATCAACAAGAAACAGAACCAATTGATTCTGTACGATTTCTCGCTGACCAGTGTTTCGCTCGACAACCTCCGTATCGGAACGACCGGTTACACCGACCCCTTCCTGAAGAATCGAAAGTCAGGCAAGTGGGACCTCGCCGCGGAACGCTACTCGGCCGGTGTGACATTGTACGAAATGACGGTCGGTCACGATCAATTGCCGAAGTGGGGCGAGAATGATGTGCAGAACCCTGCCGACACCAAAGACCAATTGGTGCTAGATGCAGAGAAGTTCAAGCCAAGTGTCCGCGAAGGGCTGGTGAACTTTTTTAAGAAAGCTCTGCACCGAGATCCCGAAAAGCGGTTCGACAACGCTAAAGAAATGCGATTCGCTTGGGAAAAGGTCTTCATGGAGGCCGACAACCAGACCATCACGACCCATACCGGCCAGCAAGTCACAACTACCATATCGTTGGAGCAAGCGGAGCTCGATACGCTCATCGCCGCGCTTGACCTGTCCTTCAGGGCTCGCGATGCACTGGACAGCCTGAACCTCACGATGGTCAAGGACTTGTTGCAGTGTCCCATCAATGACATTCGCATGATGCGAGGTGTTGGCGATCAATACCGACGCGAGATATTGGGTTTTGTCGCCGAGCTGCGCGACAAGTTTCCGGATATCACATCGAAGAAGTCCACGACTACCGAAGACGACCAACTTCCGAGCTTGGAGCGGTTGTACATCCGCGTCGTTGGTGTCCGGAATGCCAAGAAAGAATCCGAGTGGAATATTCGCTCAGGTCTGCTCAACCTACTGGCAGCGGACGAATCACAAATCGAAGAATGGCCTAGCCAGTTCGATGTGGCTGACGCCGTAGGTGAGACACGCGCCGTTGTCGGTCAAGCATTGAGTGCTGATCAGAAACGATGGGCCAAGGAGGCGATCGTCACTCATTTTCGCAACGAATTGCATGAGCAAATTCATCGGCTCGGTGGCGTCGTTACCATCGCAGAACTCATCGACCTGACTGCGTTGCTTCGGCCTGCCGGCGAAACACTCGATAGCGTCAAGATCGCACGCATGGCATCGGCCATTGCTCGAGCCGCAGTCGAAACAGAAGCCTCGATGGCAGAGCCTCGGTTTGAGATTCGTCGTCCCAACTACTCCCTCGCCCCTGTGGGGGAGAGGGCCGGGGTGAGGGGGCAACTGGTCATTGTCGCATGTACGCATGAGCTGGCTGTTTATGCGGAGCAACTCGGCACGATCGCTGATCGGCTTGCCAAAGCTGATCCGCTGTTGCCCCGTCTGCGTGTCTTCCAAGAGCTCTATGATCTCACTGCCCCAACGCCACCACCTGGATGCCAACCATTCTCAGGTGAGCGACTTATCAAGCTATCTGCAGCGATGAGTAGCACGGCGGCCGTTTCGTCTCGCCAGGAACTCTATCCACGCGGGATGGATGAGCAACGTGCACTGCGGCTTGGGATCGGAGCACTCAGCGGTTTGGGACTGGGCGAAAAGAACGAAGGCTTCACCGTCGCTCAAGTTCACAATCGCGTGAGCAGTCGCTACCCCGAAGCCGCCTCATTGCCGACCGACCCCAAGCACCTAGAGACACTACTGCGACAAGTAGGTATCGATGTTCGCTGGGAAGATGACAAACAAGTCTATCGACGCGTTGAACACAAGATCTTGGTAACCAGCGGTTCCGTTACCGGTGAACGCCGTTCGACAGCTAAATCGACCCGACATATCGACTCATCGTCTCCGGAAACTGCCGAGGCACGTCAAAACGAGGACCGACTGCAACATGCTTATCGTAACGGTGGCTTTCTTATCCTGACTGTTAAGCCTAGCTATCTTCGAAAGTGTGAAAGCAATTTGCTGAAACGCTTCAACGAAGATGGCAAGAAACTTGATCGAGTATCGTTTGATGATCTGCTTTTCGAACAGCTTCGGATCAAATCCAAAGAGTATGAGTTCCCTTGGAGCGACATCTACGAAGCCGATTCCGATGGGCATGACTCGGACGACTGGCAGAATCTGCTGCACCTGATGAGTGAGGTCGCGCCCACGATTGAGCAGCAGTTGCTCGACCGCGAGGAACCTGTGTTGCTAGTCCACCCAGGTCTTATTGGTCGTTACGAGATGATGACTGTCTTGCAGACGCTGCGAGATCGGATCGGACATGACGCACGTTGCCCCGCGTTGTGGGTGTTGGTCGCAACAGATATTCAAAGCGAAATGCCGCATCTGGACGGTAAACAGATTCCATTGATAAGCAAAGGTGAAAGAGCGGCCGTATCGGATTACTGGGTGGACAACTACCACCGTGGGCGAATGAATGCAGAAGACTTAAACACAGAGGTACAGAGAAAACAGAGGGTAACAGAATAGTTATGGAACTGAATGAGTTGAGTCATGCAATCATTGGAGCTGCAATCGAAGTTCACCGTCGACTTGGACCTGGTCTATTGGAAACTGCCTATCGAAAGTGCCTTGCACATGAACTCCGAAAGCGGGGTTTACAAGTCGAAGAAGAAAAACCGGTTCTATTGATCTACGACGATTTGAAAATGGAATGTGGTTTTCGCGCCGATTTGTTAGTCAATCAGACAGTCGTCGTGGAGCTGAAAGCCAAGTCCGAAATTCATCCGATCGATAAGGCACAAACTCTTTCGCATTTGCGATTGATGGACCTTAGACTCGGGCTACTGATCAACTTTCATGTAGAAAAACTTGTCGATGGGATTCATCGAATCATTAACGGCTATTAGAAGCCTCCACTTTTTGCTCTCTCTGTTTCCTCTGTACCTCTGTGTTTAAAATCGAACCGTAAATCCATGCTCGATAGCAAAGCAATACTTCCTGAATTAAAGAAGCTGGTTACTGTTTTATCAGAAGACCTGCTGGATCGCGTCAACGACCACTCTGGGATTGATGCTGGACTACGACACGCCTACGCACAAATAGAAAAAGGTGGACGCACTGGCGATCCTTATGAGGTTTGGCTGGAGGACTACCTCGATCAAGTTGCGGTTGCCTGGGTTTTGTCATGCGTCTTCGTACGCTTCATGGAAGACAACGAACTCATTGACAATTGCTGGTTGGCAGGCAAAGGCAAGAAACGACAGCAAGCTGAAGACTCTCACGATCTTTATTTCCGCGACAATCCGCTCGATTCAGATCGGGAGTATTTCGAGCATGTATTCCGCGAAGTCGGCAAGATTCCAGCTTGTCGCGATCTCTTTGCAGAAGGCAAAACACCGCTGTGGGCAGTGGGCCCAAGCGGCGATGCTGCAATGAAGCTGCTCGCTTACTGGCGAGATAGGGATTCTGATAGCGGACAGCTAAAACGAATATTTGAAGTTGAAAATAGCGACACACGCTTCCTCGGCGACCTTTACCAAGATCTGTCTGAACGCGCTCGAAAGAAGTTTGCGTTGTTGCAGACGCCTGTATTCGTTGAAGAGTTTATTCTTGATCGTACGCTTGATCCCGCCATCGACGAGTTCGGTCTAAAGACACTCCGGATGATCGATCCAACTTGCGGTTCGGGGCACTTCCTGTTAGGGGGATTCACAAGACTATTTCGACTTTGGAGCAAGCCTGAGAATACAAGCGGAAACGTCGAGAAGGATGCACAAAATGCATTGAACGGAGTTTGGGGTTGCGACGTTAATCCATTCGCCGTGGCGATTGCTCGATTCAGGCTGATCGTTGCTGCGGTAAAGGCATGTGGCAACGAGAAATTGCAAGATGCTCCAGGATGGAAGATTCACATTGCAGCCGGTGATAGTTTGCTAATGGGCCTGCGATTCAATAAGGAAGACGAGGGAAACAAGGAACAGCTATTTTTCCAAACGGAAGACGAGGGTAGCTGGGCACCCCAGATTTATGCGTGCGAGGACCGTGAAACCGTAAATGAGATCCTTGGACAACAATACCACGTGGTGGTTGGCAATCCACCCTACATCATCGTCCGCGATCGTGTCTTAAACCAAGCGTATCGCCAACGTTACTCTGCTTGCCATCAAAAATACTCTTTGGCTGTTCCATTCATGGAAAGGTTCTTCGATCTTGCTATGAAGGGATCGGGCTATGTTGGGAAAATTACAGCCAACTCCTTTATGAAACGTGAGTTTGGCAAGAAATTGATCGAGAGCTTTTTTACGACAATCGATTTAACACATGTTATAGATACGTCGGGTGCCTATATCCCCGGACATGGCACTCCCACAGTCGTAATGTTTGGGCGAGCTCGTAAACCAGTCGATGTTACAGTTCGAGCGGTTTTGGGAATCAAAGGCGAACCGTCAACACCGGGCGATCCAAGTCAAGGCAAAGTCTGGCAATCGATTTTAACGAACATCAGTCGCAACGATGCAATGGACAACTTCACCAGCTCTGCCGATGTTCCACGCAGTATATTTCAATCGCATCCGTGGAGTATTGGCGGCGGCGGTGCGTCAGATGTGATGGAGATTGTCGAGTCCAATAAGAAATTGAGCCTCTCGGATGTATCAACGTCCATTGGATTCGCAAGTTTTCCAGGCCTTGATGATGCGTTTGTAATGGATCGTAGTAGTTTGGTTAGAAGAGAAATAGGCGAACAGCAAATAAGATTCTTCGTCTACGGCGAGTCTGTAAGAGACTGGGCGTCGAATTGCGATCTTTCTGCGCTCGCGCCTTACGATAGTGACTACAGTCTGCTCGCGCTCGATGCAAACTCAAATTTAGGAAAACACTTATGGTGTGTTAGGGCGTCCCTAGAAAGTGTTGTCTCGTTCGGCGGCAAAACACGAAAACAATGTGGTGATTCTTGGTGGGGATGGTATCGATGGGTTCGAGACAAGTATTTGATCGTTCGATCTATCACGTTTGCATTTGTTGCGACACATAATCATTTTGTTTTAGATCGTGGGGGAAAGGTCTTTAATCGCTCCGCGCCGATCATTAAATTGCCAGCAGATGCAACTGTCGAAGATCATCTCGGTTTGCTTGGATTGCTCAATAGTTCCACAGCTTGCTTTTGGATGAAACAAACATTTCACAATAAAGGGGATTCGACAGATCAACATGGAGCACGAACTACTGGTGAACCAGAGTTCAATACTTTCGAATTTACCGGAACAGGGCTTCAACGATTTCCGATTCCTGCTGAAAGGCCTCTTGAGCTCGCGACGAAACTGGATGCTACAGCTCAATTCATTGCAAACCATAATCCAGAGAAGCTTTTGGCATCTTGGAACATTAACGACGACCTATCAAAACTATTAGCTGATGGATGCGCAATTGCCGATCGTCTTCGCTCGCAAATGATCGCGATTCAAGAAGAACTCGATTGGCATTGTTATGGGCTGTATGGGCTGATCGAAAGCGAAGACGTTGAAACACAGAGGCACAGAGAACACGGAGAGAAAGATACTGAATCCACCTCTGTTTCCTCTGTGCCTCTGTGTTTAAATCCGCCTGCGATACAACCAGGGCAACGGGCATTCGAGATCGTTTTAGCCAGAAAAATTGAAGATGGCGAAAGCAATAGCGCTTGGTTCCGTCGACAAGGTTTCCCGATGCAGTTAAATATTCCCGACAACTGGTCCGCTCCGTATCGCGAAGTCGTTCAACGTCGAATCGACTTGATTCAGTCGAACAATACGATTGGATTGATTGAAGATGGCATGTACAAACGTCGTTGGAACACGGAACCGTGGGAAGTTCAAGAGCAGCGAGCGCTCAAAAACTGGTTACTGGACAGACTAGAAACAGAGCGGTATCGCGCGGGTTCTGAAAGACATCCGGAACTCATAAGCACCGCAGCAATGGCAGATAGAGCTATCTCCGACGGCGAATTCCGTCAAGTAGCGGAAGTTTATCGTGGCAAGGCGGATTACGATTTGACAGCCCTTATCACCGAACTAGTCACTGCCGAGGCGGTTCCGTTACTCCCAGCTCACCGTTACAAACCTGCTGGTCATCGCAAACGCGAACTTTGGGAACGGACTTGGGAAATGCAGCGACAAGAAGACGCTGGAAAGCAAGTGGGTCCCATTCCGGTTCCACCGAAGTATGGATCAGGGGATTTTCTGAAGACCGACTTCTGGCGTTTACGCGGCAAGCTGGATGTAGCAAAAGAACGCTGGATCAGTTTCTCGAATTGTTCGACTGATAGTGATCCATCGTTGGTTGTTCTTTGGGCGGGCTACAATCATCTTCAACAAGCATCGGCAATTGTTGCGTACTATGACGCTCGTAAACGCGAAGGCTGGACCACGGAACGCCTCATTCCGCTCCTTGCCGGTCTAGATCAGTTACTGCCCTGGCTTCACCAGTGGCACCCTGAGATCGATCCTGAGTACAACGAGTCGGCTGGCACTTCCTTTCAAACTCTGTTGGAATCGGAAGCTCAAGAACTCGGACTGACGCTTGAGCAGATCCGCAACTGGACGCCGCCAGCCAAGGCAAGGGCTGCGAAGAAAAGTGTCGCAAAACAACCAAAACAACCCAGGCAGCCGCGAAAGAAGAAGGCCAAAGCGGAGGTTGAAGAGTGATGGGGAAAGTTTTCAGTTTTCAGTTTTCAGTGTTCAGCGAGAGTTGCGTCTTCGGAACTGAACGTAGTTATTCAATTCGTGTGATTCGTTCGGTTCGTGGTTGTTGCATTTCGAAGGAGCACTTGCAATGACTCCTGTTGAAGTGGAAGCGAAACTGGACGAACTCTTGAAACTGCCCGCAGAGACCGAGTGGGTTGAGTTCAAACACAACAATTCAGATCCACAGATGATTGGCGAGTATCTCTCGGCTATCTCCAATGCGGCTGCGCTCGAAGGGCATGTATTTGGCTACATCGTTTGGGGCGTTGAAGATGGAACTCATAACGTCGTTGGCACGACGTTCAAGCCTCGCCAACAGAAAGGCCAGGGTAATGAGGACTTGGAGCCATGGCTCAATAAGATGTTAGCTCCGAGGATCAACTTCCGTATTTTTGAGTTTGAAGCACATGATGATAAGCCGATGGTGCTGTTCGAAGTGCAAGCCGCAAACACCGCTCCGGTTGCCTTCTCTGGCCGGCGCTATGTGCGAGTGGGTAGTCACAAGAAACCTCTTGGCGAACATCCTGAGAAAGAACGAAGACTCTGGGAGATCGTGTCAGGGCCAACCGTCGATTGGTCTGCATTGATTTGTGAGTCCGCTACGTTGGCTGATTTGGATCCAAATGCGATTCACCGCGCTCGTAGCGAATATGCCGAGCGATTTGAGGGCGATGCTAAGAAGTCGCATCTCGCGAAGGAAGTTTGGGAATGGGATGACGTTACGTTTCTAAATAAGATCAAGGTTGCTGTCGATGGCCGATTAACTCGCGCTGCATTGATTCTACTTGGAAAGAGTGAATCAACGCATCATGTCGCGCCGGCTCAACCTCGAATGACTTGGATTCTGAAGGATGACAAGAATGTCGAACAGGACTACAAGCATTTTGATCCGCCATTCTTGTTAGCGGTTGACGATCTGATCGAGAACATTCGTAACCTGACCGTTCGCTATCTTCCTGACGGAACGCTATTTCCGATCAATGTGAGTCAGTACGACCCGTGGGTCATGCGTGAAACGCTGCATAACTGCATCGCCCACCAGGACTACACCAAGGCCGGCCGCATCATCGTCGTTGAGCAGCCCGATTCGTTGTTGTTCACCAATCTTGGGACGTTCTATCCGGGCAGCGTTGAAGAGGTGGTTGTTCGCGATAGTCCTCAGGAGTTCTCGGCCAACCCGCTGTTAGCTCAGGCGATGGTTAACTTGAACATGATCGACACGATTGGCAGCGGCATCAAACGGACGTTTCGCATCCAACGCGACCGCAACTTTCCGATGCCGACCTATGACCTCAGCGAACCGGAACGAGTGAAGGTACGTTTGATCGGTCAGATTCTCGATCCGAACTACACCCGAATGCTGATGAGTCAAACCAATCTCGACCTTCTGGACGTGATCGCCCTGGACAAGGTTCAGAAGGAACAATCGCTAACGGACGAGGAAGTCAAGTCGCTGCGAACTAGGAAGTTGATTGAGGGGCGACGACCGAATTTCCATGTGTCTGCCGACGTAGCCGCAGCGACGGACACGATGGTGGAATATTCGCAGAAACGAGGCATCGACAAGGAGTATTGCCAACGGATGGTGGTAGAGCTTATTCAGAAGCAGGCCGAGGTAACACGCACCGTGATCGAGAGCCTGCTGCTGTCGAAGCTCTCCGATGCCTTAGACGATGGCCAAAAAAGGACCTTCATCCGGAATTTGCTCCAAGAGATGAGACGAGATGGCATTGTTCGCCCTGTCGAGGGGAAACGAGGTCGAGGAACGAGATGGGAATTGTCTAAAGAAGGAACGAACGATGGAGTTTAGACATAGATTTAGACAATCACACCGACGTGAAATTGTCGCAAACCCTTTCCTAGCAAGGATTTGCGAATGGTGTAAGTCTTGGAAATTTGTCGAGACTACACCAAGTGCTACACCACTTAGAGGGCTTATCTGCATTCCACCCGAAATCATTACCCATAGCCCAGCCAACGTGATGGGAGAATGGCATAAACCGAGGTGGAGACCACAATTTTCGCAGCATTTGAAAGCAACAAAACAACGCCAATTCGACATAAGTCGTGCAAAATTGATACTTTGCGAATGACATAACTCCACAACTTTCATCCGCTTTACAGCGTCCAAAATGTCATTCAGACGAATAACTCCCCCGCTGAACACTGAAAACTGAACACTGAAAACCGAAAACTAATGTCCAAACTAATCTCCGAACTTCTCGATCTTCCAGAACGTGTACGAAAAGGCGATTTCGTACTCAACCTGTCCCAAGGTGTGACCGAACCGCAAAAGACTCTGGAGCGGTACGTGGTTACGCCGCAATTGGTCGAATGCTTCAGCGACTGTTTGAACATGATCAAGACGGCGGTCAATGACAAGAGCAGCAAGGCGGGTTACCTGCATGGTAGTTTCGGCTCGGGTAAGTCGCACTTCATGGCCGTCTTGCACCTGATCCTGCAGCACAATCCAGATGTGCGGAGTGTTCGCGAACTGCAAGGTGTTTGCAGTACGCACGCATGGGTTGAAGACAAGAAGTTTTTGCTTGTTCCCTACCACATGATCAATGCAAAGGACATGGAGACGGCCGTCTTTGGTGGCTATGTCGAGCACGTATCATCCATTCACCCTGATGCACCGTTGCCTGGGGTTTACTTGGCTGACGAGATTTTCGATAACGCCCGAAAACATCGATCCAGCCTTGGTGATGACAAGTTCTTTGCACAATTAAACGAAGGCAAGACTGGCGGCAGCAACGCAGGCGGCGATGATTCTAGTAAGAAGACACGATTCGGAAAAATGAAGGCTGCAAAACTGGCTTCCGACGGGTGGGATGCGGAAAGTTTCGAGTCCGCGCTGGAGGCAGGTCCAGGTACTAATGAACGATCCTTGCTGGTAGGCGATCTTGTCAAGAACATCTTTCCAGCGTTCCGAGGGATCGCTCATGCAAAAGACGAGGCCTATGTTGAGCTGGACGAAGGACTGGGTATTCTCAGTGCGCACGCACAATCGCTTGGCTATGATGGTCTGATTCTCTTCTTGGACGAGTTGATTCTCTGGCTTGCGACCAACAGCGGCAACCTGGACTTCGTTCAGCGTGAGGCGAACAAGTTGGTGAAGCTGGTTGAATCGAAGAAGGCCGAGCGTCCCATTCCCATCGTCAGCTTTGTGGCTCGTCAACGTGACCTGCGAGATTTGATCGGCGATACGGTCAGTGGTATCGAGCAAGTGAATCTATCCGACATTCTTTCCCATATGGAAGAACGATTCGACATGATTACACTGGAGGATCGCAACCTCCCATTGATTGCCCAAAAGCGAGTCCTCAAGACCAAAGACCCGGAACGCACGGAGTTGAATGACGCATATGAACAAGCCATCAAACTTCAGCCAGAGGTCATGGAAATCCTGCTGGCTCGCGATGGCAACAAAGACCTCTTCAAGCAGGTCTACCCGTTCAGTCCGGCGCTGATCAAGGTGTTGATTGCAATCTCTAGTGCACTTCAGCGCGAGCGAACGGCGCTCAAGATCATGTTGGAGATGTTGGTCAAACGAAAGGATACATTGTTGGTCGGCGATATCGTTCCGCTGGGCGATCTGTGGGATGTCGTGGCGGATGGAGACGATACTTTCTCCGATTTGCTGCGTGTTCGCTTCCAACATGCAAAGAAGCTTTACACCAACAAGTTACTGCCCATGTTGGAGGAGCAGCATTCCATCGACCTTGAAGTAGATCGAGAGAAAGCTAAAACCGACCCTGAGGTGGCTCGCAAGTTCAATGCATTTGAGAATGACAATCGGCTGATCAAGAGTCTGCTTCTGGCTGCACTTGTTGAAGGCGAAGAGACGCTTCGCGACATGACATGTTCCAAGCTGGCTGCACTGAACCACGGTAGCGTCAAATCACGCTTCTCAGGGCGTGAGTACCAGACTGTGAAGAACAAGTTCACAGATTGGAAGAGCCTGCATGGTGAGATCCGCATGTCGGATGACGCAACCGATCCGGCGGTGTCCTTGCAACTGGTGGGAGTCGATACCGACCAGATCATCAAGGCTGCGCGTGCGTACGACCGACCAGGCGAACGTCAATTGAAGATCAAGGGGATGCTGCTCAAGTCTTTCGGCATGCCACCGGATCTGGATAAGAGTCTGTTCCCAGGCCACAAGTTCCTGTGGAGAGGTTCACAACGTTTCTGCGATGTGTTGTTCGAGAACATCCGTCGGACAACCGACGAGGCGCTCCGAAACAACGGCGACGATTGGAAGCTGGTCATCGACTTCCCATTTGATCCTGAAGGCAGACCGCCGCAGGAAGACATCACTCGTATCGAGAAATTCAAGGAGAAGAACGAATCGCACAAGACGATCGTTTGGCTGCCTGAGTATTTCTCGAACAAGACTCAGGCCGAGCTTGGCCAGCTAGTGGTGATCGATCACTTGCTGCGCGGCAATAACCTCGATCAAAATGCATCAGACTTGTCGGCTCAAGATCGTGAAACGGCTCGCACCATCCTGGAGAGTCGGCAGAACGCGCTGGCGTCGAAGCTTCAGTCTGTTGTTGAAGCTGCGTACGGAATTCGAAATGGTACGCACCCCGGCTCGCTGGATGACACGTACGATATCAAGGATTCTCAGTTTACGTCCTTGTTCCCCACGTTGGCGTTGCAGCGGCCAGTGGGCGCGTCGCTGGGGGAAGCGATGGAACACCTCTTGTTCCAGGCCCTCAGCCACCAATTCCCCAAACACCCAAAGTTTGGCCAGGAGATCAAGGTCAACAAGGACTTGAAAGATCTGCTGCAAACTTGTTTGGAAGCAGCGCATAGTCAGGATCGCCGAATCTTCGTTGAAGACAGCCGAATCCGCAAAACCCTGAAGAGCATCTGCGAACCATTGGAACTGGGGACTATGGGCGAGACACATTTCGTCCTTGAAGACTACTGGCGCACGCTCTTCAACAAATCCCTCGCTGCATCGGAGAAAGAGAACCCCGATGTTGGTGACATGAAGACTTGGATCGGCACCGATCGCGGCTTACCTCGAGAGATCGAAAACTTGCTGATATTGGTATACGCCGAGCAAACAAATAGATCCTTTGTTCGATTCGGTGGAAGCTATCTCCCTAAACTCGATGACATGCCGGCCGAATTGGAGCTACGGCAAGAAGTGTTGCCCACGGACGAAGAGTGGCAAAAGTGCAAGCGAACACTAGCGGATGTATTTGGATACGATCTGTCGCGTTTGCTGAATGCGTCTAATCTAACTGCCTTGCATGATCGAATCCACAAAGATGGAGCGAACCTGAAAAAGGAGGAGAAAGGGTACGCCGTACAGTTCAAGAGCGATTGCGATTCGCTCCCTGGCCGCTTGCAACTAATTCTGAGAAACCTGGGCGTCAGCGACGAAGATATAGCGGGTTGCGATCGCGTGAAGACCGCAAAAGCTGCACGCGATTTCTTTGAGGCTGTCAATGGAAAAGCTCCGACGCCGCTCGTCAAAGCAATCGCAAACGCTCGACTAGAGTCCAGCGGAAATGCCATGGCTCGAAGTATTAAGACCGCAGCGTTGGTCCATGCTTGTTTGATGGAACCGAATCGTTGGGAAATCTTCGAGGCAGTCTCGGAGATTAGCGACAAACGCAAGACTGATGCAACACTTTTGCTGAACGATATTCGCGATAGCTTGATGAAAGATGAATTTGCTCTCTCAGAGGGATTGGCCAAGAAGCTATCCGATTCAGAAGGTCGCGCCGTGAAGTTGCTGCGACCACCAAAGCAGGATCCTGAGCAAGTTCGAAAACCAGACGAAGAGATCAAGCTACCCGATTCAAAACCTGGATGGAAGCGTCTCGATTATGGCACCACCGAACGATTGACCGGGAACGATCTATCGGCATTGACTTCAAAGCTGTCGGAGTCATTGAAACAGAATCCAAAACGGCGAATCTCAATTCAATGGACGATAGAAGAGGAGGCAGAATGACAATCGGTGTCCTCAAACCACAACAACTCCGAGCGATCGTCGAAGAGCTTTGGATGGATGATGCCGATGCTGCGGCGTTTGGTCTTCACGCTTCGCCATCCATCAAAGGGCCCAACGAGGTGGAGTTCAGTTTTGGCGTGGCGCATGTTCTACGTGCGGATAGCGAATTTCAGATTCGCGAAGCACTGCTCGACGCAGAAGAGAAGAACGACCGCATCATTGTTTTGACGAAATTGCATCAGGGAGAGTTGAGTCATGACGTCGTGGCTCGCATGGCAAAGAACCGGGTATTCCCGTTTGATCACATCGCTAGCCTATGCTCATTGTTCAAAGCCAAGGAGCTTGATCGTTCGATCTGTGAGCCCGGTATTGCACAAGCATTACTCGAGTTTTCACCGCGTGATGGTTATCCGCCCGTTTCTGCCGGCGTCTTAGACGCTGGGACGGTGTGGCAAGCTATCTGTCGCCACGTTTTTGAGATGGGTGATCGCGAACCGGATCTTGTGACGCTGCTTTTGTGGGCTACGACAGAGAGTGGTCCACGTCGTTACTTGGAAGCAACGGACGATCTTCGATTGAGTCTCAAGAAGCGTCTGCATTCTCGGCTCGGTGATGTTGCCGACTCTATTTTGCGCATCGTGGAAAGCGAGGCAGGACGTGATGCTCTCGCTCTCGCGGTGGCTTGTCAGGTCGTATTTGGCTGTGGGGATGATAAGGTTCACGAAGCTGCTGCCGCACGCATGGAGATCTATCACCACAAAAAGCCAATCTCAAAGAACATCGGTCGAATGCTTAGCGATTTAGCGATCGATGCGGTTTCTGATCTAGATCGACGTGAAGATCCTCGCATTGCCCAGAGTCACTTGGATCGTGCAGATGTCTTAGTGAAGGAACTGGGTTGTGAAGATTTCGCCTATCGCAGCAGTCTATCGCGGAGAGCTTTTGAGCAACGGCTAGTTCGATTCGCAAACCAGATCAAGGTTACTCTCCCCAATTTGGATGTCTCTGCTATTTCCGAGTGTGAGCGTTTACAGCAACTCGTTTCAAACCACCGTATCGCAAATCAGAAACGGTTCTCTGATCAAGTCTTAAGGGCGGAGATGGCCGTACGTTTAGTGCGATGGCTGTCGATTCCAAAAAAGCAAAGCACTTCCTTCGGTGCACAATCGATTGACTATGTGAAGGAACTTTCATTTACGGATTGGGCTCGCGAATCGATCTGTCGTGGCGATGACATTCCAGAGCTTAACAATGCCTATGTAGCGTTGGATTCCGTTGTGGCTGAGCGTCAAGGCAGCTATGCACGAGAGTTTGCGGAGGGCCTTGCAGACTGGTCGGCCATTGGTTCGACCAACATCGGAGTTATTGGCGTTGAGCACGTTTTGGAGAACGTGGTTACCAAGGTCATTGCAGAAAAGAACAATGTTCTGTTCATCGTACTAGACGGTATGAGCTGGGCGGTTTGCCATGAACTTCTCGAGGACATACGACAAGATCATTGGTATGAAGCCACGCTAAACGAAAGTGCAGCCATTCCCTGCCCGGTGATTGCGGCGATTCCAAGCGAGACGCGATTCTCTAGGACGTCGTTGCTCTCAGGTGAGCTGATCGAGGGTGATTCTGGAACCGAAGAACGAAACTTCAAGCAATATCCATCGCTCGTTTCGAATTCAGACAAACGGAAACTGCCCCTACTGTTTCACAAGAAGGACATCACTGCCGGCAGTCGCGGTAGCATTTCAGAGGAAGTCAGCAAAGCAATCCTCGACCAGAAGCAGAGCGTCATTGGAGTTGTGATCAACGCCGTTGATGATCGCTTAGCGAACGCACAGCAAATCCGTGATAGTTGGACGATCAACCGCATCGCTCCGCTCGGTGCATTGCTCCGATTGGCTCGCGACTCCGGCCGCGTGGTCATCCTAGCAAGCGACCATGGCCATGTCTGGCACCGGGACAATGCGCAGCAAGAACCATTCACTGAGGGAAGTCGCTGGAGGCAAGATGACGGTCGCTGTGGAGAGGGAGAAATCGTCCTCTCAGGAAAGCGAGTAATTCCTGGCAAGAAGATCATCGTACCCTGGTCTGAATCAATTCACTACAAACGAAAGCAACACGGCTACCATGGCGGTGCAACTCCACAGGAGATGGTCTGTCCGCTGGTTCTCCTAACTGACAAGAGCAGCGCATACACGGGCTTGCAGGAGTGCGCCTACCCTAAGCCAGAATGGTGGGCACCGGCACCGACCGCATCTCCGGTTCCGGTGGAGCCCGTTATTCAAGTCACTATACCGAAGGGGCCGCCCATGTTGTTTGACATACATGCGGAACTGGAGGAGCCGCCGAAGCCCAAGACGGACACATCTCACCTCAATGTGCCAGCGGTATCATCGGACGAAACTTGGATTGATCGTCTAATCAAATCTCAAGCGTACAAAGACCAGCGAGCTAAAGTTCGCCGCCATGCGTTGGATGACGAAACCGTGCGAGCAAGCCTTCAGGCCCTCGTTACTAATGGATTCATCATGACGCCAGCAGCATTCGCGAATGCCGCAAGTGTCTCGGTAGCTCGACTAGACGGAATGGTGGCTTATCTGCAACGGATTCTGAACGTGGATGGCTATGAAATCATCACGTTCAGCCGATATGAGAATCGAATTGAACTGAATGTATCCAAGCTTAAGAGGCAGTTTGACCTGTAGAGTAACTAATGGAAATTAGCCGCGAACGACGAAAAGAAATCATCTCAGCGCTCCGTAAAGGGACGGTGCCGCAACGTGGCTTGGATTTCCTAGCCGTTGGTCTAGGGCGTTTTGAGACTGTGATCTCAAACGAGCTATCGGATGTCGGTCAGGGCGGCGCGATGTTTAAAGCGGTACGCGGCGATTATGGCTGCGGAAAGACGTTTTTCGGTCGCTGGGTACAGGAGTATGCCAAGAAGAACGGATTCGCAACGGCTGAGGTGCAGATTTCAGAGACCGAAACGCCTCTTCATCGGCTTGAAACTGTGTATCGTCGAGCCATGGAACAACTCTCGACAACCGACACATTCCTGGGAGCATTTCGATCCATTATCGATGGATGGTTTTATGGCTTGGAGGAAGATGTCCTGGCTGAAGGGACAATTGATCCCGCCGATGAGAAGGCCCTATCCGAGCGAGCGGACGAACTACTTGAGCAGCGGCTTGTCGAAATAACGAGATCCACGCCACAGTTCGCAGCTGCCTTGCGTGCGTATCGTTCCGCACAACGGTGCAATGATCATTCAACTGCAGAGGGACTGGCGGGATGGCTCGCGGGGCAACCTCATGTCGGAGCGAGCGTGAAGCGTGAAGCTGGCATCAAGGGAGACGTTGACCATTACGCAGCACTGAGCTTTTTGAGAGGCTTGCTGTTGATCTTGAAGGATTCTGGCTACTCAGGACTCGTTCTTGTGCTCGACGAGATCGAGACGCTTCAACGTGTGCGTGGTGACGTCCGTGAGAAAGGATTGAACGCTTTGCGTCAGTTGATCGACGACATTGATGGTGGACGGTTCCCTAATCTGTATCTGTTGACCACCGGTACACCAGCGTTCTTTGATGGTCCTCAAGGCGTCAAGAGACTCGAGCCTTTGGCGCAGCGTCTGCATGTTGACTTTCAGACAGACGCTCGATTCGACAATGCGAGGGCGGTACAGCTTCGATTGTCCGCGTTTGATCATGATCGGCTTGTAGAGGTTGGAATCAAGGTTCGCGACTTGTTTGCATGTGACTGTGACTCGCCTGATCGTGTACGTCGTCTTGCGTCGGACAGTTACGTTGAAACTCTTGCGCGTTCCGTAACGGGCAAGCTAGGTGGGAAGGTTGGAATCGCACCAAGATTATTTCTTAAGAAGCTAGTTGCAGATGTATTAGATCGAATCGATCAATACGATGATTTCGATCCGACAAAACACTACGATCTCACTATTGAACAAACCGAGATGACAGTAGTTGAACGCGAGACACTAGCTCAGAGCGTAGATGATATAGAGCTAAATCCGTGAGCGCGTTCGAGCAACTCCATCCAGCTTTGCAGCATCACATCGTCAATTCGCTTGGCTGGAGAGAGTTGCGCCCATTTCAAGAGAACGTGATTCCAAGTGTTCTGGCCGGCAATCATCTAATCATCCTAGCACCGACGGCAGGTGGAAAGACAGAAGCTGCATTCTTTCCGGCACTTTCCAGAATACTGACCGAAGATTGGCAAGGGTTAAGTGTCCTTTATGTTTGCCCAATCAAAGCTCTGCTAAATAACCTCGATCACAGGCTGTCGTACTATTGCGAATTACTTGGACGCAAGTCGGCGTTGTGGCATGGTGACGTGGGAACGTCGGCAAGGCGAAAGATACTTCGTGAGCCACCAAGCTGCTTATTGACTACTCCCGAGTCACTGGAAGTTATGCTCGTTTCGCGCAGTGTTGACGAGCAGCGTATGTTTGAGAACCTGCAGATGATTATCGTCGACGAGGTGCATGCATTCGCTGGAGATGACCGAGGATGGCATCTGCTCAGTGTTCTGGAGCGTGTATCGAAACTGGCAGGCCGAGAAATCCAACGGATAGGTCTGTCGGCTACTGTGGGTAATCCTGAGACGCTGCTTCAATGGCTGGCCGGCAACTGCAAAGGTAAGAAGGGCGTTTCTTATCCACCCTCCTCAGTAGCTGCACCAGCGGATGTTCAAATTGACTACGTCGGTTCGCTTGAAAACGCAGCGACTGTGATTTCCAAATTGCATCGAGGTGAGAAACGTCTTGTTTTCCTCGACAGTCGTGCCGGAACAGAAGATCTTGGATTGATGCTCCGTTCCCTGGGCGTCAACGCGTTTGTGACTCACAGCTCGCTGAGCCAAGAGGAACGCCATCGAACTGAGAAGGCCTTCGCAGAAGAGACAGATTGCGTCATTGTCGCAACTAGCGTACTTGAGCTAGGCATCGATGTGGGCGACCTAGATCGCGTCATCCAGATCGATGCGCCGCTAACGGTGGCTAGCTTTCTACAACGCATGGGACGCACAGGACGCCGACAAGGAAGTGTTCGCAACTGTTTGATGCTGGCTACTAAGCCAGAGCGATTGCTTCAAGCGGCAGCACTGACCGAGCTGTGGGAGAGCGGATTCGTCGAACCAATCGTTCCTCCACCAGAACCTTATCACATTCTGTCACAGCAATTGATGGCACTGGCACTGCAAGAAAGTGGCATCGGCAGGAATGAATGGTTTAAGTGGATCGATGGCGTTTATGGGTTCAGTCAGTTGCCAAAGGAATCGATCGACGAGCTTGTGCGCTGGATGATCGAAACCGAAATTCTTTCTGACGACGCTGGATTGTTGTGGTTGGGAAGAAAGGGAGAGCAAACATTTGGCCGCCAGAACTTCATGGAACTGTTTTCAGTTTTCATGACGCCTCCAATCTTCCGAGTCTTACACGGGAAGCAGGAGATAGGACAAGTCGATGAGTCGACGCTTTTAGCCAAGCAAGAAGGTCCGCGTGTACTTTCACTCGGAGGCAATGCCTGGCAAGTGAACTATATCGATTGGCAACGTAAGCTTGCTTATGTCGAACCGACAGATGCCCTTGGTAGAACCCGATGGCCAGGATCAGGACTAGGGCTCTCGTTTAAAATTTGTAAGACTATGCAAGCGATCCTATGCCGGTCCGATCAATCAGACCGCTGGTCGAAACGCTGCAAAGCAGAGATCGCACGTTTACGCGATGACTTCAGTTGGCTTCAAGACGACTCGACGTCGTTGCTGTTGGAGTCCGGTGATCGCTGGTCTTGGTGGACGTTTGCCGGCGCGAAAGCGAACGCCACGGTCGCGTACTATCTTGCTCACGATTTGAAGTCTACAGTTTCCAGCGACGGCTTCAGCCTCAAATTTTCCGACGGCGTGACGAGCGAGCAGATCCAAGCGGCTCAGCAGGTGCTTATGCAGGCAAGTCCAGAAGACCTGCGTCCCGTTGCACACGAGAAGGCGATTCGAGGACTGAAGTTCTCCCAGTGCTTGTCACCGCGTTTGGCAGACGAAGTCACGTCCATGCGACTACGCGACGATGCCGCAGTCGCCAGCGTGCTCCAAGAGCAAGTCCGCGTGACCATACCGTCGCCAGACGAGAACTTCAAACCATCGATCGGAAGTCGTCGCTCCAGCCACGCGACACCCAGCAAACCAAACTCTCCAAAGACCATCCGCGTCGGGGACACCGAGATTCAACTTGGAGACGCAGATACCGCAGACAAATCGCTCCGAGCCTTGAGTGTCCGCCAGCCCTGGGCAGAGTTGATCATGCTCGGTGACAAGGAAATCGAATACCGAAATTACCCGACTGATGTTCGAGGCGTCGTTTACATCTACGCCAGCGCGACACGCTACCCAGCAGAAGACGAGCAGGAGATGCAAGCCGAGTCTGGATTGGATCTGGACAGCCTCCCCCGCGGTGTCATTGTGGGAACCGTCGAGGTCTACGATTGCCAACAAGGCACAGACGGCGGCTACGAATGGCTCCTCCGCTCGCCGACGCGCTCGCCAAAACCGCTGAAACCAAAACGCAAACCCGAACCATCTTGGTTCTTTCCGTTTTGAAGTCGTGACATAAAAGAGAATTCCATTAGTTGTTGAGTAACCGATTCAAATGAGCATCGTTTTGCCAAGCCTGACGACTTTTGATCCTGAGATGTGACGAGTAGCGAAGGTACCCGTACACTTACCAAAGAATCTATCGAGACCTAGTTTCTAACTATGGTTTCTAGGCCAACCACAGTGTGTGGTCAATGGACTGTCATTTCCGATTAGAAACTGAGCCCCTTTTGGCGCCAAAGCGGCCAAATGGCGATCGAACGACATTCGGTTGATTCCAAGGGTCCTGGCAATCTGCCGCCTGCTTACCCCTTAAGCGAATAACTGCTCAATTTCCTGCGTTTTGTCCATATCCAGACGACGTACCACGGCCTGACTCCAGTAGAGGGTTTGCGATGAAACCCGCTATCTGAATGAACCATGCCTTTCCTGTCGAACTGGCCCCTTTCGAAGCGACTCGCGATGGCCCCTTTTAGACGATTACCGACATGAGCCTTGGTGCGGACGAAGTACCAACATGGGGCCCTGGGGGGGGATGGAGTTACTGAGACACAGGATTGGAAGACTCTACCTCGGCAGACTGCCGTTTTTTGTCATCATGCATTCTTGACCTTAAGCATTGCAACGCAACTTGAGTGCAGGGCGAGAATTTTCTCTCGAGATGACTCCATGCTTCCTGAAAGCGATTCCGATTTCTCTTCGTTGTCTTTTTGAACCTCGCAGAGTTCGGCCGCATTCGACGTCCACTGGCTAAATTCTCGTAGTAGAGTAATCATCGTTTGGGATGGCCTCGAATTGCTCGGTACCAACTCAATCGCAGCTTCACAACGCTTGATCCATTTCAAGGCTTCGCGAGCTACGTCTTCAATCGCTGATGCCTTATCTTTCGGCCTATATTTCCTTCCGTGCGATGCTTTTGGCCTACCGCACTTCCGTTTGATCAAATCGTGGAGCTGGGCTGGTGAAAGATCGTTTATTGCCGCATGCTCGGCAAACGCGTATCGAGCTTCGCTCGCGGTAGCCCCATACCCCTTGACCGGGCCCTTAATCGTAACCAAATATCTGATGTAACCACTGTCGAGCGGTCGTTTAGATTTGCTGAATCTAAGATTGCAGAACTCTTCGAATTCTTTGGCGGAGTACTCTTTGTAGAACGCACGTCGGTCACGCACTGTACGTTCGTTGATCCCGTTCTCCATCGCAAATTCTTTAACCCTCAGCTTGCCCTCCGATATTTCACGGCCGATGTCCCAATGGGATTGCAGGGTATTTAGTATCTGCTGAACCTTGGGTTCGGTTTTTGGTGAGGCCGTTGGTTTCGAGATCGGCTGTTTTGATTTTGCTTTCGGCATATTTCATCGGCGAAGCGGGTAGTCGAGTATGGAGGGCAGCGTTCTGTGCATTCAAACGGCTGCGGCTAACCCTCAACTTACCAACCCACGGTGGGTTTGTGGCGCCGGTGGCGGTCCAAACGATTTGCGCACGCTCGTTTGCGGTTAATCCGATATCGCAAAATTCGGCATTTTTCCAGTTGTAAATGGCCTCTATCGATAATAATCAGCCCCACATGATTCTACGACAGAGAATCGTTCCCTTACGGAAATGTACTGCCTTGACCAATACGCTACTGAGAAGTTATTTGGCCACACCCACCAATGGTGTCACTCAGGGAGCTCCAGTCCAACGAAAGTGTATTCAGAAAAGTAGACTTGGATAGCAAGGGCTGATCTATACCGACCGACATGACGCAGAAGAGTCGAGCTACGGCCAAAGTGTTGTCCAAACTGGTTCTGCAGTAGAAAGCGGTTTCTTTGAGTCGCAAAGCGAAATAAGTATGAGCCGTGCATGCTTGCGATGAAATTCTCGCCATGGTTTGGCAACGTATTCGGCCAACTCCATTTGCGAAAGGCCGGATCTGAATCTTACGACCGCTAGGCAAGGAACGATCTCATTTTGCTTGGTAAAACGATAAAGCAAATGGTCAAATGTCCAAGGTGGTAAATACTCGACGATCGAGTTCTTGCAAGTCAGGAACACTCCGCTTACAGGGCATCGGAAATCTTTAAGACATTGCTTTGACTGGTACTCACTGAGGTCAGATTCGACGGATGCTTTGGCTGCCAACCGGTAGTCCGTTGGAAGCGATTCGATGAACGGTTTTTCCTGATCGGGAAACATCAGGTTGATCGCCTTCTTAAAGCTGATACTGGTCGAACAGCCCATTCGATTCGTGGTTGCGAAACATCTCGCACCTTGGTGGGTCCTATGTACAACGATGTGCTTCATCGTAGCTAATCTTGCCGGCCAATCGTCGAGGTACGCGAAGAGGTCTGCAAGGAGAGGTACAAACCGATCAAACACGGGCTTGGAGTCTTGCGTGCTGTCAATGATGCGCCGACAGCGAGCTTCTATCTCGGCCTTGGTTCGGAACTGCTCGTAGGCGAGTAAGTACATCAGAGCTGCTCCAGTGGAAAAAAAGTTAAAATCAATTGTACCATCTCACGGTGCTCAAGCACCGTTGTTATTAAGGCCGCATGGAGCAATTGCTAGACGTCCGATTGACAGCGGTGCATCGAGTTGTTTCGTTGACAGATAGCTTGTGCGTCCAAGAGATCGGTTAAAATGGAATATGTATGTCCACCAAGGCAGAGCGGTAATTCACCAGATGCGGTCGCAACACCGATGAGTCGAATTGGCGATGCGTGGGGGACCGCCTGACTTCAATATATGGACCACTAACTACGGAGCTACTTATGATCGATAGAGTATTAGCGAATCAGGCAATCGACAAACTTCTAAGTACCGGCAATGAGAGGCTTCGCCGGTGTGGAGGCAATATCTTCAGATCACTAAAAGAAGTAACGGCTATTGAGGAGCAACGAGATCGGATTCGAAAAGCAATTTCAAGATTGGAATCTGATTTTGAAGAGGTTAGAACTGAATTTCTCGAATCGGTAATAGCAAAAATGAATGGCTTGCTGGCCCAGGCGGAGAGTAGATATCACCAGTTGCTTCGGGAAATAAGCGAGATTGTTCTCGATGTCCTGGGTCTCCAAATTGATGTACCCAGCGGTTTCGTGGCTGAGTAGACCCGGAGACTGTTTTCTGTGTTTCGTTGAGTTGCCTGACTCGCAAGAACAGGCAACGGAGTTAGGATTCATTGGGCGTTTACTTAGAGCATTTCCTTGGTAGCGGCGACCGCTCGTGCACGATCGGACTCGGCGTATATTTGCGTGACTCCGACTTCGCTGTGCCCCAATATGACGCTTGCCGTTTCAATCCCATATGCTTTTCGAACCTTCGTTGCAACCGAGTGCCGAATCTGGTTTGGGTGCCAATGTTTAATTTCTCCCTTTTTGCACGCACGCATGACTGCATGGCCGTACGACCGCGTCGTGTAGGACTCGCTTATGGTGCGACTTGTCTTGCGCTCTGTATTGCTGCGACCGACAGCATTCCCTTGATTCAGTGGAGTTTTGCGATGCTCGGTTCTTCGTCTTCGGATTGAGTCCCTAGGGCGAAAACAAAACATGTCCGGATCGCGGTCTAGATACGGATTTAGTATCGCTTGGCCCTTTGGACCAACGTAGATTGTCCGCTGCTTTCCGCGGTGGGCTGTTTTGTGTTTGCCCAAATGGATTTCCCATACCGACTCAGCACGCTCCACCATCGAGGGTTTAATCGCACAGAGTTCACCAGGCCGGCATCCGAGCACCATTTGAAGCCTAGCCATGTCCGCAATAACTGGCGGCAAGTGAGGCAATGTTGCTTCCACCAACTCGTCTGGTACCGGTCGAACCGGTTCGGTTTCTCTAGCTGTGGTTCGACCAGCGCGGAGCGGCTGAACGTCAGCTAGCGAGAGATGAACAGACGGAGGGAGGAGTCCTTCGCCGCTTGCCCATCGAAACATCCTGCGAATTCGTCGCATGATCGAGTTGACATATGTCCGAGATGGTTTGAATCCATCTTTGTGGTTCTTGCCCTCCAAAATGAAATCTCGCACTGCCTTGAACTGGATTGGTCCAAAATCGATGGCAAGGGTTGAGCCGTACAGCTTCCGGACGGCTCTCAACGGTACTTTGATTCGGTGGGTTTCGGTTTTCTCCCCAACGCCATAATAGGATTGACAGTGGTTGAGATATGCAAGAATCAACTCCGAGACGGTTCGTTGCTCTGGAGTTGCCAGAAACGAATTGGGATTGGAGAAGAATTCGGCGATAAGTTGCCCATACTCTTTGTGAGATTTAGCTGAATCCCACTTCCCAAGATAGCGATCTCTGCCGGCAATAGTGACGACAGCTTGCCCAGATGCGGCATGCTTGCGATACGAAGGAACACGCATGAAAAAAGCCCATTTCCTTTCGAATCCGGTAGTCTACCGGATTTACGACCGAAAACAGCGCTCTGGCCAACGTGGTCAGGTTATGCAAAAAACCAAGCAAATCGCTAATAATACTAAAAGCTCCCCCGGGTGGGCTCGAACCACCGACACACGGATTAACAGTCCGTTGCTCTGCCAACTGAGCTACAAGGGAATATGTTTATTGAATTTCGCTGAATCGTCCGCACAACACAAAACCAATCGTTCCACTCTGGACGTGTTTCGGTCGATTCACCCGACAATTTACTTTCAACGGCAAATGTTATCCAACCTGATTAACTAATAGGAAATTTACATGCAAAAGTAGAGCCTTGCAAGGCTGGTTTCTTCCCAAAAGCGAGCAATCCGTTGCATTCCAAATTCACTTCCCCATACCCGGTGTGGCATAAAATTCTAAACAAAACATGTCCTTCCGTTGTCATTTCCAGTTAGAAACTGAGCCACTTTTCCCATCCGCCGTTCAAGCAGCTCGTTTTTCATGTAGACGTCCATTGCATGCATTTCGATAGAATATTAGGGCAAGCGGTTTCCAACATATCTAAAACGAATTCAAAACCTGATTCGCCACCATGATATGGGTCTGGGACGTCGCGAGGCCAGGTTTCGTCCAAAAAATCGCTCAGCATTCGAACCTGTCCAACTTGATTTGTTCCTGCACCCGAAATACGAACGATTTCAGCGTAATTATCCCGATCCATCGCTAGTACAAGCTGCCGATCCGCAACGTGCGTTTTCGTTAACTCCTTCGCTAGACTCGTCAATCTGTATCCTCGCCTCGACGCAGCAGCAATCATTCGGTTGTCCGGCAATCGGCCAATGTGATAATTGGCTGTTCCCGCAGAATCGACTTGAAACTGAGTTTCCAGTGAGCGAACGCGGATGATTGATTCCATAACGCCTTGTGCGGCAGGTGAACGACAGATGTTCCCCAAACACACAAACAGAATGCGGAAAGGTCGACCCTGTGCTGTCTGGGTTTTCGAAATGTCTAGTGATTTCATTGGAAGCTCATGAGCCGGAAACTGCGAGTTAAGCAAAAAAAACGTTTTATTCTCTTGAATTCTTTACTGGTACTCAAAGCTGGCCTGGATTCAAGACGATTCACGATAAAGAATAGTCGATGCAGGTCGTTTATCCAGATAAACCGCTTGCATGAAAAGCACCGCCAAGTTCGCGGCATTAGAATATGGTTTTTTCGGATATCGAACATTGAATGAGGAAATATTCTGCATGATCGGCTCCTTCAGTCCAAACGATTGGGTTGTCTATACCCAAAAAAAACACAGTTTGTCACCTGGCCGAAGAGCAAAAAACATTTTCCCATCCCCGCACGGTGAAATGTATTCCTACGAAGTCGACAAATATTGGGTCGTAAGGCAAGTCAAAGACGGTTTACTGGTTTTGGAGACTCGTCGCGGAAAGCAGCATTCGTTACCGATCGGCGACGCGCGGCTTCGGAGGGCAAATCTTTGGGAAAGATTCTTTTTTGCCCGTCGTTTTCCAAACAAATCAACTCCCAAACAACCAGACTTCACTAACGGAACACCGACTGTTAGTCATTGAATGGGAACAAAAGTTGCGATCCATTGCTGTTCTGCGGCTTTGCCCGTTATACGAGTCGCAACGCGGGCAAGTGCGAAATGAAGACTAGATATTTTTCGGCATTGGAGTTGGAGCCTGCTGCGCAACTGCTTCGGGCTGCTGAACTCGTTTCTTTTCCAACTGAGACTGTCTACGGCCTTGGCGCAAATGCATTGAGCGCTCCCGCCGTCAAGAAAATCTTTGTGGCAAAGGGTCGCCCCTCGGACAATCCTCTTATCGTCCACATCGCCGACTTTGACCAAGTATCGATAGTCGCACGCGAAGTGTCGACGGTTGCAAATCTCTTGATGCAACGATTTTGGCCTGGGCCTCTAACGATCGTACTTCCAAAGCGACCGGAAGTTGTAAAGCAAGTCACAGGCGGGCTGGATACCGTGGCAGTTCGCCTACCTAATCATTCGATTGCGATTGAACTTATTCGCCATGCCGGATTTCCGCTTGCCGCCCCGAGTGCGAATCGATCAGGGTGTCCTAGCGCGACAACTTGGCAGGCCGTCGCGGAGGATCTTGACGGTCGAATTGCTGGATTGGTTTGTGGAGAACCAACCCAATTCGGACTTGAAAGTACCGTAGTCGACGCGACTGTAGATCCTCCTCGAATATTGCGACCAGGCAGTGTATCATTTGAGCAATTGCAGGACGTCTGTGCCGAAATCGAGCCGTATGCTCATCACACTACAAGTCCCAACGAAACTGCTGTCAACTCTCCGGGATTAAAGTACAGGCACTATCAGCCGAGAGCCAGAGTGATTGTCGTTTCCGACGCAACGACGGATTCCGAGTTTGCCATAGCTGTAGCGGCGACATCCGTTGTTGATTACGTCGGAATTAACTCACCTCGAAACCCGTCTCGCTTTCGGTCCATTCTTGTATGCTCAAATGCGTCTGAGTATGCTGCCAAACTCTTCGATTTTTTTCGTAAAGCCGATTTGTCCCATGCCGATGTCGTTTGCTGCGAAGCAGTGAAAGAAATTGGTATAGGCGTTGCTTTGCTGGATCGACTGCGGCGGGCGAGCCAATGAAATCGCGTATGCAGTTGAATGCAAACCAAATTAGAGGGTAGTGACACAGAGCCAAACCAGTTTGGACAACAGTACTACAAGGACCTACTTGGTTGAGCTACGGCGGCGCATGGCTTCGGTGACTTCTTCCAAAAGCGTGAGACGACCTCCATAAGTTCGTCGCAAATTTTCTGGTGTGAACGTAGTTTGCATCGTTCCCCAGGCTACTGCTCGAACGTTTAGTAAGATGAGATTGTCGAAGTACTCAGGAACAGTATGTAAATCATGGTGAACGACCAAGATGGTTTTGCCCTGCGATTGCTGTTGCCGAAGCACCTGGATGATGGATTGTTCCGTAGCTGCATCTACGGCAGCAAAGGGTTCATCCATAAGATATATGTTCGCGGATTGAACAAGTGCTCTCGCAAGGAAGGTACGTTGCTGTTGGCCTCCTGAAAGTTGGCTGATTTGCCTATGCGCAAGCTCTGCGATTCCGACTTGCTCAAGTGCTTCCATCGAACGTTTACGATGCTCTTTCCGAACGGGCATGAACCATCCGATTTCGCGATACAGACCCATTGTCACGACATCCAACACGGTGGCTGGGAAATCCCAATCGACCGACTCGCGTTGAGGAACATACGCAATATTGTGACGTTGTTTCGCTAATGACTCACCGTGAATCTCTACTGTGCCGGTAATTCGGGGCACCATTTCCATGATGGATTTGATGAGTGTGCTTTTCCCCGCACCATTGGGGCCAACCAATCCGACTAAAGCCCCTTGTGGAATAGAGAGATTGATTTCCCAGAGGACCGGTTTGCGTTGATATGCAACCGTCAGATCGGCTATTCTTATCGCGATATTGGTTTCGTTCATATGCATGCGCTCAGAAATCGATGTTAAGATCCACGTCTGCTGGTCGCCTTATTACTCGGTTGGATTGCCGCCAAGCGCTTTGGTAATGGTCTTAAAATTGTGTGTCATCATGCCTTCATAAGTGTCCGCTCCACTGCCTGAAGGCCCCATCGCATCGGAGTATAGTTCACCACCGATAGAGACTTTGGCACCTTTTTTTGCTGCTCCTTCGATGATGGAACGAATTGATTTTTCAGGGACACTCGATTCCACGAAAGCGGCTGGAACTTTCTTTTCGACCAACAAGTCAACGAGCGCTGTGATACGTCGCAGGCCTGCCTCCGATGAAGTGGATACACCTTGGATTCCCTCCACTTGCAGACCATATCTCCTGCCGAAGTACCGAAACGCGTCATGGGAAGTGATCAAAATTCTCTGCTCCTGCGGAATAGACTCGATCCATTTCTTGCCGAGCAAGTCGATTTTCTGCAATCGATCCCGGAGTTGGGTTGCACGCTCAGAGATGAGTTTTTCGTGGGAAGGAATTCGATCTTTGAGCTCCCGTTCGATTAAATGAGTTGTGGAATACCATAACATGACGTCCATCCATACATGCGGGTCGGCGGTCTCGTGCTCAGGATCTCCTAGAGCTGAATCCCTGGGGATCGCATCGACGAGTGCAATATGCTTTTTTGTGCCAGTTGTTTTGATGCCAAGCAGGTCGCCCATGCGACCCTCTAGTTTAAAGCCATTGTAAAAGACAATATCGGCAGCACGGATCGCCTTTACGTCATCCGTATTCGGTCGATACAAGTGCGGGTCAACACCGCTGCTCATGAGTTGTTCCACATGGACTTGTTCCCCTCCAATTTGTCGAACCATATCGGCAACCATACCTGTCGTTGCTACTACCTTTAAGGTATTCGATGCGGTGGGTTTTATGTTGGAGCCCTGACAGCCGAAATTGCAAAGGCACAAAAGGCAGATGAGTAAAAACGGGATGCGCATAGAGCTATTTGTATTCGGATTCATTGCTATATAAGGTGGTCAAAGCCCTTTAATCCTATCGGTTCTTTCGAAGCGAACGGTTCTCCATATCGTACACCAATTGCTTTGCCCCAGAACGCAGCTTCCTCGCGTAGTTTTTCGATAAGGCTTGGTGGTTCAGTTGAACGACCGGTTACAAACTGGCTTTGGTATGCATCTATTGAAGCAGCTTTAGCAGGCCAGTGCTCGGTAATATCTAGGATAAAGGCGGGTTGCGGAACGAGTTTGAGATGGATGCAAAAATAGTAGTAGATGCGTTCAGGATGAAATGACTCGCCTGCAAGATCGCTATTGGAGAGTTTGCTCCAAAACCTTGCGGCTTCGACCAATTCCGTTGCGGCGACATGGTCGGGATGTGCATCGGACCAATAGGGAGCAAAAATCCAACGAGGACGAGTCAATCGAAAGAGGCCAGCAAGTCGGTGCCGATTATCGAGCGTTGGTTCGAGAAATCGGTTCTTCATTCCCAAGTTGTATCGCCATTGAATGCCAAGAGCCTTCGTGGCGGCGGCTGTTTCGACTGCCCGAATCCCGAGGCTTCCAAATGGAGTGGGTTCGCCGTTCGTCAAGTCAACAATACCGACGCGACGGCCTTGTTGGATCAATTTGCAAATAGCACCGCCCATCCCGAGCTCTGCATCGTCCGGATGAGGAGCAACCACCAAGACATCTAACGGAAGTGAAACATTTGGCAAGTTTGGGAAGTCGTTGTGTACCATGTTCATAACGGATGGTCGATTAAGTGTTTTTGGCAATCAAGTGTTTTTGGATATGAAAAAGGATTCCACATGCAACATTGTATTTTGGTCCCGAAAGTTGTCCTAAAATCGAGCCATCTCGCAGAATAACTTCCACGGAGTTGTCTTCAGCGTTCATGGCTTCTGCACTGTTAGAAACGATCATGTCGCAGCATTTACGAGACATTTTCACGATGGCTCTAAATCGTATGTCTTCGGTTTCTAACGCGAAACCAACAACCCATTGGTGAGCCCGTTTTGAGCTTCCAAGCGTGGCAATGATATCTGGGGTTTCGATTAGACAGAGCTGAAGACCTTCGCCGGTCTTGGTCAGTTTGTGTTTTTCGATTTGCTTTGGCATATAGTCGCAGGGGGCGGCCGCTCCGATCAAACCATCGGCAAATTGGAACGCGGAGTGTGTTGCTTCGAGCATTTCTTGAGTTGAAACCACATTGACAATTTTCGCTGCAGAGGGATAGGAAATGGAGACTGGACCGCTGATGACCGTTACTTCATGACCTAGATCGAGTGTGGCTTGAACCAAAGCTGCACCCATGCGACCGCTTGAACCATTGGTCAGATAGCGGACGGGGTCCAAATACTGTCGCGTAGGTCCTGAGGTGATTACGATGCGAGCCATGCGAGCCTTCGTTGCGAATGCGTTACTCCAAAAATTGCTCACAAGCAGCCAGGATCGCTTCGGGTTCTGACATGCGACCTGTGCCAACGCGGCGGCATGTTAGCCAGCCCGACTCAGGCCCAATCAACCGCACGCCGTCTGTTTTTAGCTGCTCCACGTTTCGAATAACGGCGGGCTTATCCCACATCGGCGTGCTCATTGCGGGAGCGAATATTACGGGGCATTCCATATTGAGGTAGAGGGTCGAGAGCAAACAATCAGCCAGCCCAAGCGCGCAGCCAGCGATCACATGGGCGGTAGCTGGAGCGACGATAAAGAGTCTGCAGTCAATTGCCAATTCAATGTGTGGACCGAGCGGATATCGCAGATCGAAAGCACTGGTAATAGGGGCTCGATTGCATAAGGCTGAAAACGTCGCAGCACCAACAAACTGTTGGGCTGAATCCGTAAGAACAACTGAGACATCCAAACCGCGCTGAACCAAGCGGCTAACGAGCACCGCTGATTTAAATGCGGCGATGCCGCCCGATACTCCGACAACAACGCGTTGGTTCATCAAGCAGTCACCGAAGAAAAGCGTGTCTGAATTTTTTCGACTTGTACGATTGAAATGGGAAAAACCGGAAAGCTATCTTTGCGTGCTTTTAGGTGAGAGGCAGTTTGAAATCTATCTGTAAATTGGGTGGCACGCTTTGAGAGGCAGTGATTGTATTCAATTCGACTCACCGGACGGCTTGCGCCGTTCCGCTACCAAACTATAGCGGTAGGACGCGAGCCCTCCGGTGATGACCCACGCATTTTTTCACAGCCTCTGAGCGTGCCTCCCGGTTGAACTAGGTTGCGGCTTGCTGCTAACTTTAATCGTACAGGTCGAATTTTTTCGCACTCAACGATTGTTAAAGATCGCTGGTGTCCAAATCTAACAAATCACCGAGATCCGCTGTTTCGCTGAGGACCTTCAGTTCGCCTGAAGTCGTTAGGAAGATTTTGTCTTGCAAAATTTCTTGGATAACGACTTCCATTTTATCGTCGGTATTCATTTCGACCAACGGCCTGCTGCCGCGATTGATTTGAACCAACCGTTTTTGGATCAAGGTAGATAATTTGAAACGACCGCCAACTTTGTTGACGATAAACTCTTCTTTCAATTCTTCGAGCATGGAATATTTTCTCCTTGGTACTGCATGAGCAACGTGCACAGTTGCTGAACAGTTGAATTAATCTCGACGTTGATAACTTCGTGAGTGTAATGATGCCGTAGAGCCAACTCCTCCGCAGCCACATCCAATCGACGTTGAATCGATTCCTGGCTTTCCGTTCCGCGGTTTCGAAGCCGTTTTTCGAGTTCGGCCATGGAACCAGGGTGGACAAAGATGGTGATCGCTTGTGGATTGTCTTGCAAAACAGCAAGCGCTCCTTGCACATCGATTTCTAATATTACCCATTTTCCTTCGCTTAAGCCAGTCGAAACGACGTTTCGCAGCGTTCCGTACCAATATCCCCTTCCGAAAACTTCCTTGCTTTCGAGAAACTCGCCGGAAAGGCGTCGTTTTTGGAATTCGTCATTGCTCAAAAAAATGTAGTTCTTGCCGTTTTCCTCACCGGCACGCGGGGGACGAGTCGTTGCTGAAATGCTCAAAACTAAAGGCAGCTCAGATTGGCTAAGTAGTCGTTGAACGACCGTGGATTTGCCGGAGCCTGATGGCCCTGAAATAATGACAAGTTTTCCTGAAGTGGTCATATTTGAAAGTCTACTCCACATTTTGGATTAGCTCACGCATTTGTTCGATAGCAGTCTTAATCGAGACGACCAGTTGGGAAACTTGCGAGTCGTTAGCTTTTGAACCGATTGTATTGGTTTCCCTGAACAGCTCCTGAACTAGAAAATCAAGACGTCGGCCCTGGCTTTCCGGATTGGACAGGGCTGTGTGGAATTGGCTGAGGTGGCTAGCAAGCCTAGTTATTTCCTCGGTAATGTCACAGCGGTCGGCGTAGATGAGCACTTCTCGGAGCAAGTCTATTTCAGTAACTTGGTGCCCAACGATTGCGAGTCCATTGCGAATTCTCTGGTCCAGTTTCGTTCGGTATTCTGCAATGACCTCGGGGGCACGCAACTCAATTAACGTTTTATTTACAGCAATTTGGGAAAGTGTTTCGACGAATTGCGTCCGCATGGCCTCTCCCTCCCTACTTCTCATGGATTGAAGATCCTCAAGTGCAGATTGAACTGTCCTCCGAACCACTTCGAGCAATCGATCGTCGTCCTGTTGCCTCGTTGATTCTAGAACGCCAGGTAAAAGCAGGAGCTGGCCTAGTCCATAGTGAAACTGAATGCCAAGCCTATCGGCCATGGATTTCGATTGGGTCAAATAATCCTCAAGTGTTTTCTGATTGATTGAGGACGCATTGCTTCTGCCGGATTGGCTAACCCGAACCGAAACCGTCACGCTCCCTCGTTTTAGAAAATCCCGAACGATCGACTCTAGTTGTGGTTCGAGTGCAGAAGCCAAATCGGAAATTTTCGAAACGACTTTGAGATAGCGGTTGTTGACCGTACGAATCTCAACGTCAATGGCGAAATCGCCGTGCCGCATGGCGGCTTGGCCATGCCCGGTCATACTTAGTAGCAACGAACGAACACCTATTGAAAAGACAGAGTAAGCTTGAAAATGGAGCGTCTGAGTGGATTACGGTTTCGGTTCAGTACTAGCAGGAACGTCTGCTGCTGGCACTGCGGCAGGCGGTTTCGGCTCATCAGCAGGTGTTTCAGAAACAGGTGTTTCAGAAACGGGTGCAACCGGGTTAGTAGTCGGCAAGGTTGTTTCAGTGCCAAGCGTGCTATTCTCGATCTTAGTTTCGGAAGGTGCCACTTCGGAAGGCACCACTTCGGAAGGCATTGGGTCGCTGGAACCCGTGCCGCTCATTCCGCCAGCACTTGATTTTTTAAGGCTTAGAGACGCAGGATCGCTTGCAATATCGAGACTATTTGGAAGGTACCAAAAGGTTGTCAGGGCACAAAGAACGATCCAAAGCAGAACAGAAACTGCCGTAATTCTGGTGAAAATATCGCCAGCTTTCACCCCGAAAGCACTTGCTCCACCGGCACCACCCAAAGCTCCTGTCAAACCGCCGCCACGACCACGTTGAAGCAAAATGAGCAGCACAATGAAGAGCGAAAGAAGAAATAAAGCTGGGCCAAAGACATATTGGGATAGCATCGCCAAAGGGAAAAACACGGCTAAAATCTCCTCGCCAGCTTCGAAAAAACCAAAAGTGACACCACTACCTCAAAAAAGGCAAACCGGAATGTAGCAAACTTCAAACCCTTTGTTGAGTGCCGTTTTTAGTTTTTCCTAGCATTCCACCGACTTGTTGAATGATGTCATTTGTGTCGAGATAGGTTGTTGACATGGAAAATCAGTCTGGTACGCTTCCGTCTTACCAATTTTACGCAAAGCCCCTAACCGGCAATGTCTGCCGCCGTAGGTTAACCTCGGCAGCTATTGCGGCACGGAGCGCCAGAGTTGTTTCTGGCAGATTAGGTCCATAATTCAGGAAGTACATCGTGGCGTTGCGTGGATCCATGTTTAGTTCTCTCGGGAGGAAGATTTTGATGAATAAAGTACGATTGGCTTCGCTTGCATTGGCAGCTTTCGCTGTTTGCTTCGGATCAGTAGCAATGGCAGACTGTGGCGGTGGCAATGGCGGTTGCGGTGGACGACAAGGCCTTTTCGCCAAGTTGCATGCTAAGAAGCAAGCTGGGTGTGACGGATGCAACGGCGGTGGGCTGTTGGCAAAACTTCATGCTAAAAGGGCCAACCGCTGCGGTGGCGCTCCTTCTTGCTGTGCACCAGCTCCAACATGCTGTGCACCAGCTCCAACATGCTGCCCAGCACCAGCTCCAACATGCTGCCCAGCACCAGCACCATCATGTGGTTGTGCAGCACCAGCTCCATCATGTGGTTGTGCAGCTCCAGCAGCATCATGCGGTTGTGCAGCTCCAGCAGCTCCAAGCTGTGGTTGTGGCGTTTCAGCTCCAGTTTCGACCGGATGCAGCTCTTGCGGAACAACTATGGATGCTGGCACAATCAGTACCTCGACTGCCGCACCTGCCGCACCTGCTGTTCCAGCAGCACCGGTTAGCGACAAAGCTCCAGCAGCGTAAGCTGTTTGGACCATTTGCAGTTTGGCCTACAAAAGCAAGATTGCAATAATACTTGATAACCGAGCTGCGATTTCAGTTGGAATTCAGCTCGGTTTTTTCGTTTGCATTAATCTTGTAGTAACTAAACTGTTGGGAAACATGCGTGGTTGAAAACTGTTTTAACCGCATGGTGGCGAGAAGCTAAAAAACTACCAACCCCTCATTCCTGCGGCGTTGCCAGTTAAACAAATAAAAATACTTTCGTGAGCAATACGATTCGCCCCCAACAAACTGAAAGCCTATCTAAAAGCACTTCCCGTTGGCGCTGGTTTGCTAGTTGCATTATCTTGTTGCACTTTGGAGGGATAGGACTCACCTACGCGACCAATTGGCGGCGGTCGGAATTCCAAGATGGTTTGCTCGTTTGGTTGCAGCCTTATTTGATAGGAGTCAATTGGTATCAAGAGATGCTGCCAATTGAATGGATTTCGGAACCACTCGCGGCAAAGAGCATCCGGCTATCCGTTCAAGCCAGCGACGAGCCCAACGATTGGAAGGCTGTTTTCGACACAACGCAGATGGCTTTGGATAATGCTAGAACCGAGCGTCTACTTCAGCTATTAGCTGAGCTTGCAACCCACGACGACTCCGAGGGTTTGACCAACGTTCTCAAGTCCATTGTTCTGCGTTTAGAAAACCGGAGAAAAAACGATAATTCCACTGTTTTAAGAATTCGAATTGAAAAAACATCAGCACCGAAGTCGGAAACCGAAGAGGAACCTGTTCTCTACGCAGCGTCACTGGCCCGATTTCCCAGCGGAGAATTCGGTTTTGTACCCAAAATTGAAAACCACCGCACCGTCCGCGCTCTTAAATCGGAGACGCATTCACCATGATGTCCAGATGGAAGGAAACGGTTCATTGGTGGAACAGCGTTTGGTTTACACCAAAATCGCCTGAGTTAATATCTTCGGTGCGAATTGCATGTGGACTTATTGCGACAATTCATTTTGGTGTGCTGCTAATTAACGGCTCCGAATGGTTTGGACTGCACGGATGGTTCAACATAGATGCTGGACGTTTTTTGATTGGCGACGGAGTTGCGGGCACTGGCAGCGTCTATCGTTGGTCGATACTCTACTGGTCACCTCAGGCAGTGCCAATCGTCGCTGGAGTTGGGCTGCTTGCTAGTATGGCGGCAATGGCTGGCATTGGGGCTCGAGTTTCGCCTTTTCTGGCTTGGTTTTGCTTGAGCACTTTTCATCACCGATCACCATTGCTTACGATGGTTTACGAACCTTTGTTAGTCTCTATTTTGGCTTATTTGATCATCGATCCGGGTCGACTCGTCTGGACTATTCGACCGGGCTTTTCGAGCGGTCAGGCTCGTATTAGCGTCAATATCGCTATTCAGCTCATTCACTGCCACCTTTGGATTTGGATGGCGTTTAGCCTTTTCAGTATGTTGGCCAATCCTATCTGGTGGAACGGTGAAGCTGGCTGGTTATTGATTCAACAATGGCATGGTTGGCTCCGCCTTTCTGTTGATTGGCAATGGTTAGGACAACTGCTAACGCACTGCGTAATCGGGTCTCAAGGCGCAATTTTGGTATGCATGATTCAGAGCTCTTGTTATTGGTTGGGCAGGTGGATGCTCTATTTATTCGCCTTTAACGTACTTTTGCTACTGGGCGACTGGATGTATGCTTCAGTATTACTTACCGCGAGTTTGGCTG
>JAYVPE010000366.1:0-5040 GCA_043757575.1 Pirellula sp. | reverse complement strand
GCGAAAAAGTCGCCGTTCTCTCTGTAGCAACCTCACCCGACTTGAGAAACATTTTGATTACGACCGAACCACTTCGCTCGGACAGGAAGTACGTGGTTTGCTTGCCGTCGACCCAGCCAGCGAACAAAAACAACCTAGCCAAACCTCTGGAATTGGCCCTGGATTTATCAGGTGTTTACGCCAGACTGTCTTCAAAGGATGCGGATAACTACAAGACCGTTTCCGAAATCGTGTTGCCGCATATCGACATCCACTTGGCGCGTCGATTAACAAAAGGAAGCTCGTTACACGACGCTTTTTGGAAGGCGATGGAGGGTTCCGACCGATTGCAATTGACGACACGGATTGATATGTCGCATTGCCTTGAACCGCACGTTCAACCTGGCTCGACGCTGGACTATGAACCTCTTGTCGAACAGGTCGATTTAGTTGTCCAGAGCGATCAGTCGCATTCTAATTCGTTTTCCGGGAGCCTCCTCACTCATTCCGATGGCAAGTGGAAGTCTGTTGCCACGCACCGATCCAATGGAACCGCTCCAATCGCAATCGACTGCGTGGTTGACTCGGGAAAAGAATTGAACTTGACCGCTTTCTATCGCCCAGAATTGGACAGGGTCGCGAGAGCGATTCATCTCAAACGGTTTCGATTAGACCAAGCGGATCCCTTGAAAAGTTTCCTCGATGCGGACAGCGTCGCCCGCACGGTGGTCGCTACTGGGGTCGAAAACCCGTTACCGATATCGAAACAGTTTGAGTTGCCGCGATTCCGGTCTACCACGTATGCCAATGAAGGTGAACAACCGAGTTGGCTTCGAGGTCGGAATTTGTTTTATGGTGAGAAAGCAGCTTGTTCCAAATGCCACACCATGACTACGGGTGGTTCCATGATCGGGCCATCGTTGGCCAATACTCCATCGCGAGACGTGGTTGCTCTGGTTCGAGACATTGTCAATCCAAGTGCCATGATCAACCCGGATCATCTCGGGTTTATTTGCTTGACCAAAGACGGCAAGACGATCACAGGAACCCTACTAGAGCAATCGGACACACAGATCGTTTTGGGAACGTTGACAGGTGACAAAGTGAATGTTCCTACAGCCGATATCGAGGAGCTTAAGCTATCGAAACAATCAGCCATGCCAAGCGATTATGAAAGCCGTTTGACGCCAACTGATGTAATGGACATCGTAGCTTTCTTGATTACGAAACCAATGGAGTTTTCGCCGTACGTGCGGAAAGATGTTCCGCCACCGAGAACGAAACTGGAATGGAACGAGTTTTATCAGTCCACAGCGAAGCTTAGTGCTGAATCCTTAACCGATCACAAGCGTCTTCGCATCGCGTTAGTAAGCGGGCCAAAGGATCACGGGCCTGACGAGCACGACTATCCGCTTTTTCAGAAGCGATGGAGTTATTTGCTCTCGCTCGACAATCGCGTGGATGTATCCGTCTATAACAATTGGCCTGAGGATAGTGTGTTTAGCGGACCGCAGCGAGCCGAGCTCATAGTGTTCAATAGCGCCAATCCTGGATGGGATTCATCCAAAGAGAAGTTGCTGGACGAATATCTAGCAAGTGGCGGTGGGCTTGCCTTTGTGCACTTTGCACTCAACGGCCGCAAATCACCAGAGGCATTGGCACAGCGGATAGGGCTCGCCTGCGATGTACCCAAAGTTCGTTACCGACACGGGCCATTAAATCTGAAGTGGCAGCAACCGGAGCATCCAATTCTCAAGGGCTTGCCCGAATTGAACCTTGAGGACGAAAGCTATTGGAATTTGACCGGCGACCGCGCTCAGTTGCAAGTGCTCGCGAGCCAGGCGGAGGAGGGCCTAACGCATCCCCAAATATGGACCGTTGAGCATGGTCGCGGACGAGTCTTTTCAACTATAATCGGGCACTATTCATGGTCCTTTGACGACCCACTCTATCGAGCGTTACTACTACGCGGGATGGCGTGGGCAGCTCAACGTGAAGTCGATACGCTTCTACCGCTTGCAACAATAGGGGCGAGGCTTGAGGAGTAAATCAGATTTTATCAGTCAGAACTCATGGGATCGGAACCTGAGCGTTCCCAAAATACTTTACCTGTACCATTTTCGGTTCATTTTTCGGAGAGGTTTTTATCGATGTCAATAATTCACCAAACAACACGCCGAGGTTTTCTCCAGGGGGTCGCCGCTGTAGGGACTGCTGCTACATTGAGCCCCTCGATGAACCAGGCTTGCGGCTACCAGTCACCCAACGACCGCCCCGTCTTTGCGACCATCGGTCTACGAAATCAGGGTTGGGAGATTACCAACAAGTCATTTAAGTTCGCTAATTTTGCCGCACTTGCCGACGTCGATTCCAACGTCCTGGGAGCGACCGTTGAAAAGACAGAAAAGGCACAGAAAAAGAAACCGGACGCTTACAAGGACTATCGAAAGATCCTCGATCGAAAAGACATCGATGCCGTCATGATCGCCACGCCGGACCATTGGCATACCAAGATCGCTGTCGAAGCGATGTATGCTGGCAAAGATGTCTACTGTGAAAAGCCGCTCACGCTAACGATTGCAGAAGGCAAATTGATTGAAAGGGTCGTCAAGGAGACCGGCCGAGTTTTTCAAGTTGGCACTATGCAAAGGACGGAATCCGACCAGCGGTTCCTCGAGGCCGTCGCTCTGGTAAAGCATAAACGCATTGGTATCGTTCAAAGAGTAACATGTGGCATCAACGGCATGGATGCTTCGCCCGTGATTCCCGTTGTTCCTGTTCCTCAGGAACTCGACTGGGAATTCTGGCTTGGCCCTTCACCGAAAGTGGATTATCGGGCCCTCCCCGAAATGCGAGTGGGATACGGTGGCGGCGTGCCCCTGCACAGCAACTGCCACTATGCCTTCCGCAACTGGCATGAATACTCCGGCGGGAAATTGACCGACTGGGGCGCTCACCACGTCGACATCGCCTGCTGGGCTCTCGGTGCCAGCGATACAGGCCCGAGCAAAGTGACGCCAATCGAATTCAAATTACCGGTCGAATACAAGAATGGACACCCCTTGGTCCACGATCAGTACAATGCGGCCACGAGCTTCAAAATCAAAGTCGACATGCCCAATAATGTCGAACTGATCATCACGAGCGAAGGCGACAACGGCATTCTTTTTGAAGGCACGGAAGGTCGGTTCTTTGTTAACCGAGGTAAGATCTCAGGTAAGCCTGTGGAGGGCCTGAAGGAAAATCCGCTGCCTGACGGAGCTATCGAAAAAATCTACGGTGGAAAAGTCAGCGAGAACCATACCGCGAACTTTATCGAAGGCATCAGGTCACGCAAGCAACCGATCTCCGACGTTTGGTCCCACAACCGTATGCTTGAAATCTGCCACCTTTCCAACATCGCGATGCGCCTGAACCGCGAGCTCAACTGGGACCCAACCAAACGAGAAATCATCGGCGACGCGTTGGCAAACTCGTTCCTTTCCCGCGAAAATCGTAAGGGTTTTGAGATTAACATGTAAATCGGGTGACCGCCAAGTTCAATCCATCGCCGAGTAAGCAAGCCGCACTCGGCGTATTTGCTGTTGCCGTAAATCTCCAAAATGGCTTAGGCAGTTAAATGCGAGCGATTTATGTTTATGCGACAAATTCGAAGCCGAAAGTGCGAGCTACCGCTTGGTTGGTAACGGTTCCCTTGTGAATATTGAGTGAGTCTCTCAGTGCCTTGGAGTTCACAATGCAATTATCAACGCCGTTCTCAGCTAGTTGAACTATCCATGGCAATGTGACGTTGCATAGTGCGAAGGTGCTTGTTCGCCCAACTGCACCTGGCATGTTGGTAACACAATAGTGGACCACGTCATCGACGACATAGGTTGGCTCGCGATGGGTCGTAGGACGGCTCGTTTCCACGCAACCACCTTGATCGATTGCAACGTCGATGATCACACTTCCAGGCTTCATCAATTTCAGGTCGTCCTTTCGCACCAGGTAAGGAGTTTTCGCCCCTGGAATAAGAATCGAGCCAATGACTAAATCGGCGCGGCGAAGTTGCTCACGAATGGTATGACGGTCGCTGAAAAGCGCATTTACATTAGGAGGCATGACGTCATCTAAATAGCGAAGTCGATCTAAGTTGATATCTAGAATAGCGACGTCCGCTTGAAAACCTGCCGCGATACGAGCCGCATTGGCACCGACAACGCCGCCGCCCAAAATGGTGATATGAGCTGGAGCGACTCCCGGTACTCCGCCGAGTAAGATTCCTCGTCCCATTTGAGGCTTCTCCAGGTATTTAGCACCCTCCTGAATACTCATGCGACCTGCTACTTCGCTCATCGGCGTTAGCAACGGCAAACGCCCTTGAGTATCCCGCAACGTTTCATACGCCAAGCAACTCGCGCCGGACTGCAACATGGCTTCCGTCAGTTTTTGGTCCGCCGCAAAATGAAAATACGTAAAGAGAGCCTGCCCACGGCGGATAAACGGCCACTCCGACGGCAATGGCTCTTTCACTTTGACGATCAAATCAGCGCGACTGAAAATATCCTCGCCCGACGAACACATTTCCGCTCCTGCCTCCAGATAATTGTCGTCGGCCAATCCCGAACCGATACCGGCGTTAGACTGCACCAATACCTTGTGTCCGAGTGTTACCAACTCCTCGACGCCTACCGGTAGAATCGCCACGCGGTATTCGTCTTCCTTGACCTCTTTTGGAATTCCAACAATCATCAGGGCTCGCTCCAATAGTGAAAATATTAAATGTTGTAAGAAATAGTTGCTCGGCAGATCAGCCGAACGCCCGCAGTGTAGCGAACCAGTCCTAATTATGCTATGAAAGGCATGACTGTGAAAAAGATCGACGCATGGCGTCTCACTGCTACATTCAGTTCCAATAAAAAACACCTCTCTACAAATGCCACGTCCTAAGCCTCACAAAGATCAGCCGCAATACGATCCCTATGCGATGCCCGTCAATGCCATACAGGAGCCGCCACAATCCTTTTTTCGAGCGATGAGGATGATTGGGCCAGGGATCATTCTGGCTGGGACGATTGT
>JAYVPE010000365.1:0-5046 GCA_043757575.1 Pirellula sp. | reverse complement strand
TCAGTTCCAGCCAGCCAAGCATTTCAATGGCGGACTCGTCTTGCGGCGGTGGTACATTGACCGTTTCAAGCTGGCTCTGTAGCCAAGCCAACGTTTCTTGAAACGTTACTTCAGTATCGAGATTCGTTGGAAGCTCGGCAAGTTTCGAAAGCGCTTGGTTGATCTCACCGCAAGCTCGCAGAGATAGATTACCCGCGACATCGTTGCGATCGACTTGCACTCCTTCGTATATCGACTTGATAACCTGTCGAAGCGGCCCTGCCCATAAAGTCAATTTCGCGTTGACCATCCTAAGCGGCTTCAACCATTCGTCAAGCTTTTTCAGGACCGCCTGGAATATGTCTTGCCCTTTTCCTTGTGGCCATTCTGGGACATTGACACTGCGGATAAGCGTCGACTGCTGATACTCATCCAAGCGAGCCAAGAAATCGTTGGGTAGTAGATTTTCCCCCGACTCATCAGTGACTGCGCGAACCAGCCAATCGTAAATGGCTGGCATACGGACAAGACTGCTAAAAACATCAATAGAGCCATCGATCAAATAGTCTCCGATCAGCTCGATAACTTGCATCGGCGGAGTTTGGGCGACTGAGGTGCCAGGGCCATACCGAAGCGTTACACCTGCGCGTGCTAAGGTTTCTTGTAGAGCTGGCACGATTTGTGGGTCCGGGATCCCGACGGTGATGTCTTGGACGGAGTAGTCGCTCCCGAGATTGGCAAGTTGAGCGGCAAGTTCCATTGCAGCGTCGTTAGCGCTTGAACGAACGTGCAACTGCTCCTCATCTATCGGCACTTCAATATCTTGCCAGTATTCTGAAGCCAACGTCCCGTCTTGATTGAAGCCAGCGGCGTAGGATTCTGGAGCGCCGATTAGGACACGCACACTGTGGGATACGGACGAAAGGAATCTTCTCTGAGCGCGATTCAAATCAACTGCACCCACCAAAATGATTTCGTTGTTGGTCCTCACTTCGTTATTGTCGATAGCGAACCGCCGAGCGGATTGAACATCCCAAAGGCCGGCGATATGCAACTCATCTAGGTAGTCACGCTGAAGTTTTGAAAGGACCTGCCAACGAACTTCCTCGGGAGTGCCTTTGAGTTCGTTCACCACGTCGTCGAAATCGACCAGATCGGACGAGAGTTCACGGTGGAGAGTACTGAGAATGCGAGCCAAGTCCATCCACGGTCTTAGTTCGGAAGAATCCGGTACTTCGAATAATAGGGGTTTGAGAAGTTCGTGGTCGGCTGCTCGCAAGACCTTGGTCCAAGCGAGCACTTGTTCTAAGTCGCTAGCGAAAGGAAATTTGGCGGAATAAAGTTTTTCCGGGAGGGTTCCAATGGTGAGTAACTCAGGTGGCCGGAGGATCAACGATTTTTGACTGGCCCGGGTCGCCATAAGCTGCGTCAGTCGGCGCCCGGCGAATCCGCCAGGGACGACGAGCAAACACTGATCCATGTCCCATTTGTTGCCTCGAGTATATTGCTTTTGCAGATAGTCACAGGCAGCGTGGAGTATGGGACCTGACCAACCAAGATAATGAAATTGGATGGATTGCGCTTGATCGAGGAGCGGACGTCGCTGCCGAAATGGTATTTTGGTGGTAGCCATAAACAAAATCACCTCCTTGCACAGTTCCGTACCCAAAAAAGAATGCTAGCGGAATCCGCGTTCTTAATTAGGCCATCAGCGATTGACACGTTGGGTCAATGATTGTTCTGAAGGAAAGTATTTTCTCGCAAATCCGAATTGTTACAAGATATTGTTCTTTCTAGGTTATTGCGGATCATCAAGGCGAATTCGCCGAAATGCGAAGCCGAGTTAAAAGCTTTGCGTCAGATGATCGAGGCTGAGAAACCTGCTTTGATGATCGAGGCAAAAGCCAAGCTCAAGGAAGCTCAAGACAATCGGGCAGACCTTGCAAGCATCTTTACATCGCTCAAAGCCGAACGCGAGAAGCTTGGATTAAACCTTGCTGAAATGTCCGAACGATGCGGCATGGCCCGCGAAGTCATCTATCGACTGGAAAGCCAAACCACTCCCAACCCAACCATTAGCACCATACAGCGTTACGCAACGGCATTGGGTTTGGAGGTATCGTTCGCCCTGAAACGAATCGCCAAAGCCATTGTGCAAGTTAAACCAAACAAAGTTGCAATTGTAGCGGACTAGTTACCCACGAATACTGAGGAAAAAGCGGGGTTTTCAGGTGAAAGGCTCCGGTGGGAGTTGAACCCACGATGGCGGATTTGCAATCCGCTGCCTTAGCCACTTGGCTACGGAGCCAAAAATGAATGTTTCGACCAACGGGTTTTAGTGGAGTTTCTCCCAGGGGTCAAGACGGTTGTTACTTCGACGCAATTCGAATGTCGCTTGAGAAAACTTATTTGTGCATTAGGCTCTAGAGTTTCCGGCAGTCGGCGGAGCGACTGCCCCACATTAACTCAAGCGAACCCAGTCTTTTGCAAAGTGAGCTTTGGGGGGTGCAATTTTGGCGACTGCCAAGTGTGGTAAACAAAGGGCTTTTTCCACCAAATCTAAGAAAACCTCAGGGTCAAACGGTTTTGGTAGACAATACACCCCGCCCGCCAAATTCAATGGCTCAATCCAGTTCGTTTCAAAAGTTTCGGCTAGAAACAGAACCGGAAGCTCCCTTGTGAAGTCCTCCCCCCGCAGCAGGCAAGCGTCATTCGCAGCCTTGAGCGGGTCTCGCCCAAATGAGAGCACAATCAAGTCGAAGGCCATTGCTCGCGTGGCTTTTAGCCCTACTTCGGACTCTCTCGCCAAAAAACAACGGTAACCCTTTTGATCCAAAATCGCTGACATTCCGGTCAGCAAAAGCGGATCGCTTTCGACAATTAGGATCATTGGCGGTTTGACTGCTTGGTTTTCCATCACTTTTTCCTACAATCTGCACCTTATCAACCATTCAATTCACTCTCAATTGCTCAAACATGGCCGATTCTCAGGATCAAGACAACACCGGTTTAGGGGTTCATCAAGCTGCACGGCTTGAAAAGCTAAAGAAAATCGAAGCTCTCGGTTTGGACCCATGGGGTGCAAGGTTTGATAATCGTACCTTCAACGGCCAGGTCCGCGAGATGGCAGACCAAGTGCAATTCAAAAAGGAAGATGGCGGCCTCGTTCCTCTTCCCGATTTGGATGCTTCGAAATTACCTGGTGCCGAACCGATCGACTACAAAGCATGGAAAGCTAGCCAAGGGGCCGGGGAAGAGATCGGACCAAACGTTCGAGTCGCTGGCCGAATCATGCTGCTCCGAACTGCTGGTAAACTTTTCTTTTTGAATATCCGCGATTGGACCGGCGATATTCAAATCATGATCGCCAAAGGCCAAGTATCGGACGCAGATTTCGATCTCGCCAAACTTTTAGACTTCGGTGACTTAGTTGGATTCGATGGTCGGCTTGGTCGGACCAATACCGGTGAGCTTACGGTCATCGCGACTAGGCTTCATTTTATGACCAAGTCGCTTGAGCCACCTCCGGAAAAGCACGCCGGATTGCAAGACGCCGAACTGCGGCAGCGCATGCGTTACGTCGATTTGACCTATAACATCGATTCGCTGCAGACATTTCTAAAAAGGACAAAGATCATCCACTCGATCCGATCGACTTTGGCATCGCATCAATTTGTGGAGGTCGAGGGGCCAACGCTGCACACAATCGCAGGTGGTGCTGCTGCCAAGCCATTTGTGACACACCACAATGCTCTCGACATGCAATTATTCCTAAGGATTGCGCTCGAATTGCACCTCAAGCGTTTGCTGGTCGGCGGCATCGAACGCGTATACGAAATGGGCCGAGTCTATCGCAACGAAGGGATCAGCCCAAAGCACAACCCCGAGTTCACCATGATCGAACTCTATTGGGCTTATGCCAACTACGAGACGATGATGAACCTGACCGAGCAAATCATCTGTGATGCGATCCGTGCGACCGGCCAAGGATATCAACTCAAGTGGGGAGATCTCGATATCGATTTCACACCACCATTCCAACGCCGCACGTACGGTAGTCTGTTCGAGGAGTACACTGGCCTCAGTATCTCGGACACCGCAGGTATCGCTAACTTGGCCAAAAAAATAGGACTCCATCCGACCGGCAAGCATCCTGACGTAATCGTGAGCGAAGTCTTTGAGGAAAAGGTGGAGGATTCATTGATCGGCCCGATCTTCGTTATCGACTATCCGGCCAGCATCTGCCCGCTCACCAAACGGAAAATCGGCCAACCTGAGATTGCGGAACGTTTCGAGCTTTTCATTCACGGAATGGAATTGGCCAACGCTTACACCGAACTAAACGATCCAATCCTGCAAGAAAAGCTGTTTAAAACTCAACTCGATGGAATGGCCGAGGAAGATTCAATGGCCAAAATGGACCACGACTTCGTTCGTGCACTTCGGTATGGGATGCCACCCGCTGGCGGACTGGGTATCGGTATCGATCGATTGATTATGTTGCTCACCAACTCGCGTAGTATTCGCGACGTTATTTTGTTCCCCCTATTGCGTCACGAAAACTAGGACGACCGACTTAAAAATGGAAGCTGGAATTGTAGGTCTACCCAACGTAGGCAAAAGTACACTGTTCAATGCATTGACCGGTTCGCAATCGGCACAAGCGGCAAATTACCCGTTTTGCACCATCGATCCCAATGAGGGGATCATCAGCGTGCCAGACAATCGTTTGAACCGAATTGCGAAGCTGGTTAGTCCACAAAAAGTCATTCCGGCAATGCTTAAATTGGTCGATATCGCTGGTATCGTCAAAGGTGCAAGCGAGGGACAGGGACTGGGCAACAAGTTCCTCAGCCATATTCGCGAGGTGGATGCTATCTTGCAAGTCGTTCGCTGTTTTGCTGATCCCGACGTCATTCACGTTGGTGGAAAAGTGGACCCGCTGTCTGACATTGAAACGATCGAAATGGAGTTGATGTTTTCCGACATTCAAACTTTGGAAAACGCACTACCTAAAGCGGAGCGAGCTGCTCGTGGCGGTGACAAGGAAGCCAGGTTGCGAGTCAC
>JAYVPE010000364.1:0-5046 GCA_043757575.1 Pirellula sp. | reverse complement strand
CGCTAGCCAAATGGTGCTCACTTTGGAAGCGTAACGGCGCGAGCCGTACGGTGGATTGGATGAATCGCAACGAAACCGGATGGCTCGCGCCATTCCGCTAAAAATTATTTCAGTAAAGTGAGCACCATTGAGCGCTAGCCTCCCGCTGGGATGTGGATGACGCCTACCTAACGGGCAAAAGGAGAGGATGATACTATGATGAGCCATCTCGAAAGACCCATTTCCTCCTCCGCGAAGACGATCGCCATGGCTCAACCGAAAATCCTGTGGATCGATGGCGTTGGAAGCTACGCGATTTGCGATCAGAACGAGGTCACGATCGGCCAAGCGTTTCCAGGCAACCAAGTGGATTTAGCGATTCGCGGAGATCTTAATCGGCGAGCTGCCGTCATTCGGCGGCATGGCGAGGACCATTTGGTTCAGCCGCTGCAACTTGTTCAGGTCAACGGTGCGGAGATTGATCGAGCGGTTTTGCTTTGTGATGGTTATGTGATTTCCCTTGGCTCTCGCATTGAGCTACGGTACATCAAACCTACACAATTGAGCGGTACTGCGCGGTTAGAGTTGATTGGTCATACACGCTGGCAACCGCTCCTCTCAGCTGCGTTGCTGATGGGAGAATCCTGTGTTTTGGGGCCAGAATCGAATTCGCATGTGATTTGTCCCGAGTGGACGACCAAGCTTGTATTGTTCCGCAATGGAGCACAGTGGATGTGCAGAGTGAACGAGCAAGCCAATATCCAGATCGACGGCAAAGCAGTCAGCGCCCCCTTTCCTTTGGTTCAGGGCCAGAGAATACGTGGCGACGAAATTTCCATGACGCTCGAATAATGCTCCCAAGCTTTTCTGGGCAGAAACGAAATTCATCCCAGAGTAAACTTAAATGTACGAATTGAATTGCACGCGGAAAAACACTGCATTTGCAGAAAAGGTGACGGAGAGAACATAATGTTTGCAATGCTTCGGCGCCCAGCACGAAAAATATTAGCTATCGATTCCGCTGAGGGCCCGTCCCCTGGCAACCCGTCCCCTGGCAACCCGTCCCAAAAAAACAGTAGATCAGAACCCATCGGTGTTTCGATGAAATTCCAATATGGCAGCGGCGACACTCCTCTCGATGGTTATAAAATCAAGCGTGGTGTCGGCTCTGGCGGTTTCGGCGAAGTTTACTTTGCCGAGAGTGATTCAGGAAAGGAAGTTGCGCTCAAACGGATTCAAAAGAATCTTGAAGTCGAAGTGCGTGGCGTCCGACATTGTCTCAACCTACGCCATCCGAATTTAGTTGCCATCTACGACATCAAGTTCGACAAGATCGAGCAGGGTTGGATCGTGATGGAGTTTATCGATGGTGATTCGCTCCGAGACTTGATGGACAAAGCGCCTCAAGGAATGCCGTCCAACGAAACGATGCAATGGTTCGCTCAGTTGGCAGCCGGGGTTGCCTATTTGCACGATCAAGGAATTGTCCATCGGGATTTAAAGCCTGCCAATGTCTTTACCGATGGAGGTCTAATCAAAATTGGTGACTATGGTCTTTCCAAATATATTAGCGCATCGCGGCGTGGTGGACAAACGGAAAGTGTTGGAACATTCCATTACATGGCTCCGGAAATCGGCAAAGGAGAATATGGCAAGGAGATAGACATCTACTCGCTTGGCATCATACTTTATGAACTTTTGACCGGCAACGTTCCCTTTGACGGTGAAAGCAGTCAAGAAATTATCCTCAAGCATTTGACGGCTGACCCTGATTTATCCCAGGTCCCGCAACCCTTTGCTTATGTCATCCAAAAGTCGCTCGCAAAAAACCCAACTTCGCGATTTCGCGATTGTAGGGAAATGCTAAGCGCGCTCGGATGGGGGCTGGACGCAAGCGGCCTTGCGGTCAAGTACACCAACGCAAAGGAAGTCCATGTGCCTGAAGTCCATGTGCCACCCATCTTGCAACCGGTTCGTGCCAAGGGAGTTGCCAACGAGATTCCGATCGCTAGACCCATTGGTAGCTTCGATGCTACGGTCGCAGGCAATCCATTACCAGCCTATTCAGATCCGTGGCGATATCGCAATTCGCGAAGTCGTGCCACCATGGCCGAAAACCTGTATCGTGAACCAGTTGCCAGGGCAGTCCATCAAGCCGTTGGAGAGGCACAAGGATTTTATCGAAACCTGCCTCCAGGTGCCCGAGGAGTTGCAATCGTCCTTTCGATCATTTTCCTGGTGATGAATTCGGGTTTGATCGCTCCTTTGATGTTTGTGTTGCTAGGTACCTATGTTTGTTACTACGTCATTTGGTATTTAATCGGTGGAGCAAACAAACCGTATCCGACGCTTGGAGCGGGAGCCCCACCGCAATATGCTCGAAATGGGCAGCCGACACTGTCCTCACATGTCGCAATGCAATCTACAGCGAACTACCAGAATGTTCCCGCAAGGCCTCCTAAGCCAGCGTCCATCCCATACAAAGTCGCACTTCGAACATGGCAGTCGGAAACACGCAAGAATCTGAAGCAACAAGGCTTTTGGACTCGCAGTCACGAGACCACTCGAAGTTGGGCTTTTTCCGGAATCGTCTTGGCGGTCATCGCTGGGAGCGGCGGCATGTTGACCATTGCCAGGAACGAGGGCAATGCGGCGTCCTTGGTCAGCGGCATCGCTTGGACTGGAATCATGTCGTTGATGATGACCTGGACCATGCTCTTCTTGGCACGGCGGTGGGAATCGAAAGCGGAGGATTCAATCGTTTTTAGATTCGTTCAGCTCACGGCTGGAGTCATGCTTGGCATTGCAAGTTTTTCACTTAGTGAGTTCCTAATGGTCCCTTGGACTGAGATTACAACCAATCAAAACTTTGTGGTTATCAACGATGGAAAAACACTGTGGAACAAGAGCTGGCAAGGATTTTACGATCAAAATTCCATGCCGTTGCTGGCCGGCCATATCGCTTTCTTCGGAGCGCTGATGTGGATCGTCCGATGGTGGCGACAGTCGGACATCCTCCGCAAAAGTCGCTTCAGTGTTTGGGCGATTGCTTGGAGCGTAGCAATGGCCGCCCTGGTACAAGGGCTATTCTACTTCCCTGCACCATGGTGTTTTATCCTCGCTGGAACAACCTCTTTCTCATTGCAGATGGCTTCTCCATGGATCGACTACAAAGAGAAATCGCAAATTGCCTGAGCCGACTCGCACGTATGGCATACTGGCCACAGTTTCATCTTCTTTTGGATTTTAGCAACACCATGCGTACAACCTTCACGCTTTTTTTTCTGCAATTGGCAGCCATAGTGGGGCTGACGGCAATTGCAATTGCACAGACTGATGAGGCATCAGAACACCGAGAAGTCGTCGTTGTTCTAGAAAGCGAAAAAACGAATAAGCCAAGTAACGTACCTTCGCCGAGTATTCTTAGAAAGTTCGAAGACTGGATTGGCTTGGCCGACAGTCTTCTTGAAGACTTGGCTGCGACGTCGGAGCGACTTCAAGTAGAGATCGCTAAAATGAAAACGCAGCATTCGGAAGCGACGAACGTGATGTCAAAACAAACACCAACACTAGCAACGTCACTCGACAATCCATCCGCCGCACCCGTTCCTCCGAATGCAACCGCAATCACAAGAGCAGAAATCGACAGCAACGATTCCTTTGAATCGGTCGTGGGCGACTCGATTGGCGAAACAACTCCATTGCCCGTTCTCAACGACAGAACTCCCGAATGGGTCAAGAATGGCTTAGTGCTAGGTGATGAGCATAGCCTTGCAATCAGCAGCACTTTTCTGTCAGACCTGGATCAGTGTCGAGAGGATTTAAAAGCAACGATGATGTCAGACGTTCAAGCGTATTTGGATAAACATGTGTTGAAGTTCGCAGCGGCAGACCAATTGGCTGAACTAACACAGGAATACGTTGAAAAGTATTGGGTGAAAAAAGGGCAAGAATTTGACAATATTCAAGACCGCCCGTCAGGCATGTACCATCAGCTTTGGATCGGACTGCATATTTCATCGGAACAGCTTGCGAAAGTTCGTAAATGGGAGGCACAAAGCGTGCGGGAACAAAGAACGAAAAAAGTAGGGGTCTTGGGTGGCATTAGCGTATTGGTAATCACACTTTTGTCCGGCGCAATTGGGGTGTTGGCACGCCGTGAAAAAGCTAAACTCCAGGGATGAGCGAAGAACCATCTAATTTGAATTCCCCTGAGCGATTGCTTGTCGAAAGCATTCGGACTGGGGATTCAGATGCTTGGCAGCAGCTAATCGACCGGTTCGAGGGTCGTCTTTTGGCCTTTGTTGGGTCGCGGTTGATCGACCGGTCGCACGCAGAAGATATCGTTCAAGAGACATTTATTGGATTCCTCAATAGTTTGCCCAATTTCGATTGCCAGCGGCCCCTTGAGAGCTATTTGTTTTCGATTGCGGCTTACAAGCTAACCGATCATTTGCGACGCGAGGGTCGTCGCCATACGTTGGCGTTTTACACCGGTGACGACTCGAGCGATGGCGCTCAGAGAGTCCCAGGAGCAACCCGTGCAGTAAGCAGTCTCGCTCAATCGGTCGAACGCCGCGATACGGAAGAGTTGGCTTTGGTCGAAGCGCTCCAAGACCAAATTGGCAAATGGCAGTCCAAGTCAGATTGGCCCAAATTAAAGTGCATTGAACTGCTATTCGTCGCTGGGATGGGCAACAAGGATACGGCCGAGTTGCTTGAGATCACCGAGCAGCAGGTGGCGAACTACAAATCGGACTTTGTTCTCAGGTCCAAGTCGCTTATCAGTCGCATCGCTGGGCGCGAGTCGTTTCCGGAATTGATTTAGTGTGGCACCGAAGCCTATCCGTTTATCGAGGGTAGGGTTGCGCCCGGTCAGTTTGCTTGGTGTCAACGATGCCGTTGCCGATTCACTGGCGATATAAACAGCCATTTAGCTAGCGCCGCCAGCCCATAAAATCCTACCTCGGAAGAAATAAAAAAGCCCTGTCTTGTTCTCCAAGGCAGGGCTTTTGTTTTCGTTGGTAACTAACCGATGAGCTAATCTGCCATCGAAACTTTCGTACG
>JAYVPE010000363.1:0-5055 GCA_043757575.1 Pirellula sp. | reverse complement strand
AGCCTAACTTCCCCAACAACTCGCGTTGGAAGTGGAAAAATATTGGAATTGCGATTTTTTCTCTCACACCATTTTCTTCGTTCGAACAAGTGCGATGCTCTTGTGTTTTGACCAAGCAGTCTTTCAATCTCGCAGTTTTCATCGAAGATTGACGATTGCTTTCAACGCGAACTGCTTTGGCGTTGACACGAACCCAACGAGGCTCAACCGCTTCGTCTTCGTACTCAAAGAGTGATTGTTGCTTGAACTCAAGCGTGCTTTTGGGGCGACGAACAATTCGCCTCGCTTGCTCCGCTTCGCTTGTTCTGTGGGGTCGTCCATCTCGCGACGCATTTTCTGTTTCAGTGTCCGGAAAGGACTCGGTGCTTTTTTACTACGGGCTATCAATCGCTTGATTTTAACAAGAGACGTCCGTTTGCGAGGCATTGCGCCGTCAAGTGGCTTAAGCATTTCCATCCTTGTCATTTAGGCAGTTTCAGAGGAAACTACATCCAAATGCGCGAATATCGTGCCATTATCAATGATTCTGTAAAAAGAATCCAAAGTAGATGGCATTAGGCTAACCCTCGTAAGATCGAATAGCAGCTTGCGACGTACGACGGAAAATTTACCAACAATTGTCCCGACCACCCTTGACACAAACAATACATAGCAGCGAAAGGCGACTATGATAAATTCACAGCCTAGGAGCGAAAGGCGACGATTTTACCGTTTTGAGACAGAGCCTAGTAACTGCGCACCCAAGTCCGGCTGAAAAAAGCCGGACCTGCGTGAATCGCATAGGTCAATTGCCTACACTTGCGCGATATTGATATAAGCATGTACGTGCGGGGCACCTCGGAAATGCACTACTGTGCTCGGACCTTCGATCCGCCAAATATCCCATACTTTGTCATTACCTAAATCTTCTTGCTGGTAGAAAGCGAATCGCAACTGATCGATGCCACCTGCAGCGTCGATCAACTTCATCGCTTCATCGCCATCTTCCTTTCGATAGGGAGCCAACAAAGTCTTCAAGCAATCCTTGACGAGAACCTTTTGTTCTCTATTCATTGCGGAAACAGCAAGCCCCGCGAAATTTCCTTTTTCACCTTGGATGCGAATATCGGATTCTTTCGGAGCCGCAGATGATAACAAGGCTTGTTTGGCTTGGTCCTTGTCCAAAATTGCAAAAACTTCATTCACCTTTTTGGTTTGATAGTAGAAGATATTCTCAGCGGCACTCTTTTCCTCGCCATGCCCATAAACCACGCCACCCCCAAAGGCTGTCTTTGGAAGAGAATCTCCGTCCGCACGAAGCGTGAGGTGTCTTCCGGTCAGCAACCACTGGAAGTCACCGGCAACCGGATTTCCAAAGACGGCAACGCTATATGCACTTTGTCCGCCATCGTCGTCATCCATTTGACGCTGCAAACGATCGTAGCCTTCTTCGCTGGTAACGGCACGCACAATCTTATCGATCATTTCACGTTGGCTAACAGTATAGAAATCGCTTCCGATCAAAGGCTTGGTTACATGCCAATTCGCGTTGACCTTGCTTCGCAATGGGTCAGAGAATGGTCGGCAAATTTCGGCACGCTGCTTTTCGGAAAGACTGGCGTGAAACTCGCCGACAATCGTTTCGGCTTTGCTGGTTCGCGTTGGCTCACCGTAAACCATGCGTGCTGCCAAAGGAATCGCTGCGAGACTCGCCGCAGCTTGAAGAAAGTCTCGTCTCACGATCGGGTTCTTCGATGTGGAGCTGCAGTCAGGACATTTTTTTGAATTCATAATCAGCGCCTCGTTGGGGTTGAACTACAGCTAAGTGGATTTAGCGTGGAGTGTTGGAGTGGATCGATTCCTGGGCGAGCTAGGAAACATTGTGGATATCCTACACCCGATTGGACCACAATGCACGCAAATGGGACCGATCCCTACGCTCACTTTGCATCCCGTACGAACTGGTTCATCCAGGCTATCATTTCAAACTGCGTATGCAAGACCGATTGGCGTGCCCGATATCCGTGGCTTTCGTGGGGCAACATGACCAGTCGCGTTGTGCCACCGTTTCCTTTTACCGCTTGAAACATCCGCTGGGATTGGATCGGAAATGTGCCCGAATTGTTGTCATTTTCTCCATGAACGAACAAGATCGGTGTCTTAATTTTGTCTGCATGCATAAACGGAGAAACGTTGGCATAGACTTCTTTGGCATCCCATAATGGTCGTCGTTCCGACTGAAAACCAAATGGCGTCAACGTGCGGTTGAACGCTCCGCTGCGTGCAATTCCACCTCGAAACAGGTTGCTATGAGCGAGCAGATTTGCGGTCATGAACGCTCCGTAGCTGTGCCCGCCAACGCCAACACGACTACCATCCGCTACCCCCATTTCGACTGCTTTATCTATGGCCGCTTTGGCTGCCCCTACAATTTGCTCAATGAACGTGTCGTTCATAGTCTCTGGATCGCCGATCACTGGCATGGTTGCGTCGTCCATGACAGCGTACCCTTGAGTCAGCAATGTCAAATGGCTGAGACCGGTAATACGAGTGAATTCGGAGGGGCTGGCTGACACTTGGCCTGCCGTACTCGCATCGTTGAACTCCAGCGGATAAGCCCAAACAATCAGTGGCAATCGTGTCCCTTTCACGTATCCTGCTGGCAAATAAAGAGTCGCGGACAAAGGTACGCCATCGGGACGTTGGTACTTGACGATCTGCTTTTGAATGCCGCGAATTTGCGGTGTTGGATCCTTGAAGTCGGTCAAGGCAACATCTGACTTTGCAACCAGATCCCGCAAATAATAATTCAATGGATTGGTCGGCGATTCGCGCCGCGTAATGAACGTCGGCTGGTCAGTTTCGTCGCTCGAGAGCATCGAGGCGACGCTTTCCAATGTTCCGGCAGTGCAGCGCCACAATCGTTGAATTTCAAGCGTCTCAAGATTTTTTCGATCGAGGAAAGGTAAGTTCCCTTCTGGGCTTGCTCCTTGCCCTGCCAACCATACCCATGCACCTACCTGTTGTACTACGGGAAATCCAGTCTTATCCGCTTTCAACAGCATGCGTCCTGGATCGCCGTACCGATCTCGCATGCTCCTGTCCAGAATGATCTTCGGTCTTTGGTCCGGTTGATCCGTTTCAAAAAGAAGCGATCGAACCCATCTGCGATCTCGATCCATCTCTGTCGCCATTAGCCATGACGCTTTTGGAAACGAAGTGAGTCCGCCAAAGCGATGTTCCAATCGAATCAGGTCGCGAGGAGCGTCTGTAAAGGGGTCAGAAAGCGTTTTGATCTGGTCACGGAACGGAACTTTCTTGCGTGGGTCACCATCGTCGAGCGCTTCGGTCCATACAAGTGTCGCTGGATAGCCAGCCCGCCAATTTATCGACCGAGGCCCCGTGCGAACTCCCTCAATGGGAATGTTTTCCTCAAGGGGTACTTCGGCAACCTGATATAACATTTTGCCTTCGAGATTCCAAACTTGAATTGTTTTTGGAAACGATCGTGCTGTCAATAAATAGGAAAATGGTCTGTGCAAGGTTGTATTAAGCAGATGATTGCCATCTGGCGACACACTTGCCGAATCGATCAAGGCTGGTTTGCCGATCTCGATCGCAGGCGCGTTCGCTTGCAAAATAGCGAGCTGCGATGTTCCGTAATATTCGAACAGTTGTTCATCGTAGGCGCTCGACAACAAGTCTTGGTAAGTTCGTATCGGTGAAACGTTTCCGAACGACTCCTGGATGTTGGGGCCTATCGGGGCTTTTGGCGGAGCTGGTTCTGGACCTCGCATGGAAGGAACCAAATTGCAGAGGACACGTTTCCCGTCAGGCATCCACTCAATGGATCCCAATACCGTCGATAAATGATCGGTCAATTGAATTGGCTGTTCAGGATTGTCAATCGAGACCCACCAAAGTTGCGTTCCCGATTCGGTAACATTCGTAAAGACAAACGATTCTGAGTCGTGCGACCAACTGATCGTTACAATACGCACAGGTTGTGCGATCGGGATGCGAGTCTGTGCGTTCGATTCTCGCTTACGAATCGATAGCCCTCGATAATAGTCTGTGTGAAACGCTCCGTTGGCAATCGGATCGATGCGCATCCCTGCCACACCGACCATGCGCCTTGCCAAATCCGCAATGTCTGGCATGGAATTCCTATCGATGTACAACATCCACTTTGCATCTGGGCTGAAAGATACTGACGGTTCGGGCGTTGCATCGACAATATCGATGACTTCTTGGGGCGGAGTCTGATAGGTAGTTTGACCCTGTGTGGGAGACTGCATAATCCAGATTTCGAAAAGTAGAAAAGCAAGCGTGAAAAATGGGGCAGGGGTCCGTTGAAACATGAGGTTATACCAACGTAGTGTTGAAATTATGGATTGGTTCGGTCGGAATTGAGAACGTCCGCTTCTTGGTGGCTACAGGGCGTTTCACTGTGCAATCAGGACACGAAGCGCTGTGCAGATGTTTTTGTCCATGCGAATTCATCTCCCTGCTTGAATTATGATACCCCAAGACTCCTGCTCAACGCAGCCTTGGATAAGTATTTGAAATGGTCTTGTTGCACTTCATCCCGACTTCTGGGTCACCGCAATAGCTGACATGCACCCATTCAGGAGGGACTCTGTCGTTTTGGGCTTGTGAATCCTCGTGCCATTTACGATACTATTGCCTCAAATTATTCAGAAATTGGGTTGAGCCACACCTTGCAGCGTAGCGAGTTGAAACGGCCGCGGGATACCGGAGGCCGTTTGTTTTTGGATGCGAGCCAGTCTCGCTTCCATCGGACTCAACCAAGCGACATCCGTATTTAGGTACGCGATGGCTCGCAAACACCTTTTGCTTCGAGCGATCGCTCGGAAATGAGAACGACAGTATGGGACGTTATACAGGCCCCAAGGCCAGAGTGAATCGACGCTTCGGAGCAATGCTTTACGAGAGCGCGGGTGCCGTTCGGGCTTATGAAAAGCGAAGCGAGCAACCACCAGGGATGCACCCAAAGGGGCGTCGAACCAGCAATTACGGCACTGCATTGTCCGAGAAGCAAAAGATCAAGTACTA
>JAYVPE010000362.1:0-5057 GCA_043757575.1 Pirellula sp. | reverse complement strand
AGGCTCATGAATTCGGCTTCTCTACTGGAAGGCATAGTAAACCATTGGCACATTTGGTTTGTATCGGCTGTACTAGTCGTCGCTGCAGTAATCGATGGATGGAAACTGAAGGTACCTAACTGGCTTACATTCCCTATGATAATCAGCGGATGGGTTTACAGTTTTGCTTCTGGCGGCTTGACCGGCTTAGGATGGAGTCTACTGGCCACGTTTTTTGGACTAGCACTTCTGTACGGCATTTACATGGTCGGTGGGATGGGTGCTGGGGACGTCAAGTTGCTCGCAGGCATTGGCGCTTGGGTGCATGCAGAACATACTTGGAACATCTTCGCAACAACAGCAATTGTCGGCGGAGTCATGGCCATCTTGATGATCGCTTACTCGGGGCGATGGAAAAAACACTTTCAGCAGTTCAACATGCTCGTAGGTGAATTCATAGAAGTGCGAGATTCAGAAGCGTTGTTCCAACGAGCCGCTGAACGCAAGTCACGTATGTACTTGCTCCCCTACGGTGTTCCGATGACCATCGCAGCACTTGGCTACTTTGCCTTCCAAGGCATGTATCTCTAAACTGCAGTCACCCGAATTTTCTCAATCGCGTTCCAACCGTATCCGCCTGGGTTCCAAAATAGCCCGCCATCGATCGGTTGGATTCGACCCAACGCGTCGACCGCTCGAATCCAAAGCGAGTGCTCTCCTTTTCCGAATTGAGTAGTCGTCGACCACTCGCGAAATGCATACGGACCAGCCGATGCAGCCAACCGAGTCGAACTCCATGTTGCCCCGTCGTCTTTTGACAGCTCGACTGCAACCAAATCAGCCAAGCCATCGTTCCAAGCGACTCCACGTACATCAATCATTGTGCCTGCGGCAACCATTGAGCCATCGCTCGGCGCAAAGATTCGGCTATTGATCTTCATATCGAAGTTGGGATCGCTATTGTCGAACGTGTACTCAATCGCAGTCCCCGGATCGATTCGCAGCTTGGGAGTTCGATAGTCAGGGATCTGAAAAAAATTTGACGTTTCCGACGCTTCCAGTCGCAACTTCGTAAGCCATTTGACTTGGACGTTGCCATAGTAACCCGGAACCACTAATCGAAGTGGCCCGCCATGAACAGATGGCAATGCAGTTCCGTTTAGTTCGGTCGCAAGAATGCCTCTCGAAATGGCTACATCGAGCGGAATACTCTTTTCGTAGTCAATCTGTCCAGTCTTTTCAGGCTGGTCAGCCCCCTCGGCAGTCAAGTACTTTGCTTGCTTCGAAACGGTCACGCCCAACGCTTTCAAGAATTCATCGATACGCACACCAGCGAATCGAACATTGCCTATCCCACCTTTGTTCCAGGGTGTTCCTTTGATCGGTGAAAGCTTACTAAACTGAAAACGAAAGTTGCCGGAACATTGCAACACCATTTCGACTTCCGTCTTCGGCAGCTTCGTCAGTTCCGCTAGCGGATAACGTATCGGTTTGTCTATAAGCCCTGATAGTTCAAGATCACCCGACATTGCCCTCGATTGCATCCCCTCGAGATGCTTTGCTCCGTGATGATTTCGGACGAACAATGCAGAGGAAGGAGTAACTCGACTCGCCGCTAACAGACTGTCCGGTGTCTCGAGAACCAATGGGTCCGATGTAATGATCCTGAGGCCTAGGTCCTTGCCAGACGGCATGACCTGTGGCTGGACTGCCACCGCGTTTGAGATTTGACTCAATGCGAGACCTGTTGCACTAGTTGCTAGAAAACTTCGTCGATCCATTAGTTAAGTGGCCAAGCGTCGAGCCATTCCAATTTTGTTTGGGTTGTTTTATAGTCGCGCAACAAGCGTTGATGCATGTCCAGCAGATGCCCTGCACCGTAAAAAATGGCTAGCTTCTTCTTTCCGGCTTTTATTTCCTTTTCCATGACTTGGAACGCCTTCGTGTTCCGCTCCGTTAGCAAGGTGCTTTTGCCATTCTTGTCCGCCATGCCCGCCATTTGGCTATCCATTGATTCAAATTGTTCGGCCATGACTCGTCGCAGTTTGATTGTGTCTTTGGCTAAAACGGCTGCAATCAATTCAGCCTGCTGCGTTGAGCCTTTCTTGCTGTTTTGGGCTGCCAAGCCGGCTCCCATCATACGAGCAAACATTCCTATGAAACTGTCGCCTCGTTGTTTCATGTCCTCGAGGAAATCCTCTCCGCTGATGTCCGCATGAACGAAATTGGCTGGGCTGTAGTCCACTTCGTCTAGTTGAAACTTTAGCTTCAACACATCCTTCATGCCTGTTTGCAAAGCTCCCAATGGATTGAATCCACCGCGACCAGCCCGCTTATCCGGTTTGTTAGCAGATGGGTCAGCGACCAATTCATACAGCATCGCATCGTAAGCCTTGAACCTCTTGTTCAGCTCTTGATAGTACTCCTTGGTGCCGACGTGCACGGCACCGATTAAATCGACATACGCGCCTTTGAATTCACCCTCGTCGAACGAGTATCTAGCGATGGCTACCTGCAGCGATTCGGGATCGCCCTTGTCGGATTTCTTGATTCTCAAAAAGTTCGGACGTTCTGCTTTTTCTGTGCTTACTGAGGAGTCCGGTAATGTCTCGGTGCTTAGAACCTTTTCCTGCCCAAAAGCGGTAAGCGGCAGATCGAATAGCCATGCGACTGCAACAACTGCCGCCAACGTGAAGACTCTATTTATTTTCATAAGCGATTAACTGTTTTGCGATGAAGGGAAATAGTTGCACAAGGTGGAGCGGCGGCTTCGTCCGCCGACCATCACAACTCCTTCCCGTAAGAAGAGCAACAACTCCCCTGTGGGAAAAGCCGCCGTGACCTGGGCGGGATAACCACAAATTATATCCGAAATTCTTGACGCCGAAACAAAGCAGAAAAATTTCGACCTGTACGATTAAAGTTAGCAGCAAGCCGAAACCTAGTTCAACCGGGTTGCACGCTCCGAAGCTGTGAAAAAATGGGTGGGTCATTACCTGAGGGCTCGCGCGTATTGGCACTCAATTTGTAAATTTTGAGCCTCAATGCGCTAGCATGAGGGCCGGATTGCAAGTGATTATTAGCCTTCCAGTCCTCATGCTAGCGCGTTGCGGCTGATTAGCCGAAGCCCACGGTTTTCGGCCCATGTTACGATCGACGCCCGAAGGATACCTAACCGCTGAGAACGCAGAGTTCCGCAGAGATTCGTTCCATGACGATCTGACTCTGCGTCCCTCTGCGACCTCTGCGGTTAAATAAAAGGCTCATCCGGCAATACAGGGAGGTCATTGAATCCGATGGCTTCGGACCGGTCAAGAAGCCGTAAACCGTAGCGAATCCGAGAGTTTGCGAATGATGTCATTCGTGTTTTTGAAGTTCGATGCAAGACCTCCCCGGAACACCGGATGAGTATTCTGTTTTTGGGCCATCAACTACGGTAGCCAAATCCTAACCTACTCCAGCCCATCGTTGCCCGCGATCGGTATCAACAATCCACATAATGCAATACGAGTCCACTGCTGCACGCTCCTGAATGGCTTCTCTTGGCAGCCCGTTATGATGCTTGCAGAGTACGACGATTCCATGTCGAAATTAATACAAATATTACAACCCAAGTTTTAGTCCCTCAAAAACGAAAAACGTTCAAGTCGGCCAAACAATTAAGTCAATAGGCTGCGGGCCTGCCATATTCAGGCTGAGCGAAGCGACGGTAGATTGTAGCAGGTTGGTAGGAAGTGTTCCGCCATTGGCAGTTACCGAGATTCTGGTTAGGTCAAACCCATGCGCTCTTTTGGATCTTTGAGAGCATGTTGCAAACGAGCTAAGGCTTCGGTCTCGATTTGTCGGACACGTTCGCGAGTCAAACCGAGTTCTACACCGATCTCTTTGAGAGTGTGAGGCGGTGTATCGTTAAGACCAAATCGCATTTTGAGAACCGTCGCTTCACGTGTATCCAGCTTAGATACCAATTCGATGGCCGTCTTGAGAACGTCGTGATCGATCATGACTTCGTCAGGACTCTTGACCCGTTCGTCCATCACCATCTCACCAATGGACCAACCGGAGTCCGATTGATCGCTTTGTGGGGTGGCATTGTGGACTTGGATCGCCTTTTTGATGATGGGAAGTTTCTTCTTTGGCAACCCCAAGATACGGCCGATTTCTTCCTGTGTAGGCATTCGACCAAGCTCGTCGTTCAATCGAGCAGTTGCGCGCCGCCATTTACTGAGCAATTCGACCATGTACGCTGGAATACGAATGGTCTTGGACGAGTTGATCAAAGCGCGTTTAATTGACTGTTTGATCCAATAGCTTGCGTAGGTACTAAACCGCGTACCCATATCGGGATCAAATCCTTCGACCGCACGCAACAAGCCTAAGTTGCCTTCTTCAATCAAATCTTGGAGCGCCAGTCCCTTGCCAACGTAGCTTCTGGCAATATTCACCACCAAGCGTAAGTTTGCTCGGACCATGCGGTCGCGAGCTTGCGCGTCACCTTGCGCGATCTGCCTCGCGAGCATTTGCTCATCTTCGGCTGTCAACAATTTCATTTCGTTAATCTCGCGGAGATACGTTTCCAGCGGAGATTGAGGTTGGGCTCCATCCTTGGCACTTTTACGACGAGACAGCAGCTTGAGGTCTTCGTCCTGTGAATCCTCCACATCGTTTAGGTATGGGCTTGAATGAGCCATGAAGTCTCTTTGCACGGAGTGGACTATAGAATTCTTAACGAATGCATGAAGTACATCCGTCGAAAGTTAACGCGTTCGGTCCCTATCGAACGCCAAATGCAAGCAAATTTAGAAAATGTGATCCGGTACAGCGTCTAGCGATTATTCAGTGGAACGTAAACCCTTTGGCAGAATAGGTTTTCGATGTATAATCCTCAACCGCCGTACAAGTGGTAATGCGGTTCGGTTGATTGCAGGTTGCATTATCCGACCAAAATGCTTTTTCGGACCAACCCACATTCAATCATTCCCATCACGCAAATTAAATATGCTTTCCACTGCCCTCGATCCCAACACCGAATCCAACACGGATTCTGTATGGCTAAGTCTTGCATCCAGCGTGCTTGC
>JAYVPE010000361.1:0-5057 GCA_043757575.1 Pirellula sp. | reverse complement strand
GCGAGCGAAACGATCGCGAATTCAAAGGTGCTTGCAGATTTGGGTGTTGAATTCATCGAGCAACCACTGTCGATTCAAACGCCAGAGAGGGACAAACGACGAGTCTTCAATGAGTCGAGCCTCTCAATTATTGCTGACGAGGATTGTCAGGTTTCAGAGGATGTACAGCGATGCCAAGGATTATACCACGGCGTGAATGTCAAAATCTGCAAGTGTGGAGGGCTGTCACCTGCGCTGCGTATGCTTCGTAAGGCAAGAGAACTGGGTATGAAGTCCATGGTTGGCTGTATGATCGAGAGTCCAATCGGAATCAGCGGGGCCGCGCAGTTGATGCCTTTGATGGACTATGCAGATCTCGATGGCGCGGTGCTGCTTTCTGATTCACCAGCAAGCGGTGTGAGCCTTAAAAAGGGGGTCGTGCAGTTAGCGAAAGGACCAGGCACAGGAGCTATGTTGCAGCGCGATCGATTGGATGCATTTCGCTGCTAGTATTTTCGCGACTAGGCTGTGAATCTGCGTAGAAAATGCTCCGGCTTGGAATGGAAAAGTAAAAAACAGTGGGTCTGCGGTTCCGCCCGCGTGAGTTGTCTGCGGGCGGAGCCGCAGACCCACATTTCTTGGAGCCAACGAAAGATCATGATGGACAAATTTCGAAATCTGCTTATTTACTTCGGGTTTTTTACGTTGGGAATGCAACTGTTTTCGGATGCTACTGCTGACGAGCAGATGATCCAGCTATCGATTGTTGATGAGGACACCAAGCGGGCGATACCGGCGAGAGTTTATTTAAATTCGCGAGATGGAACTCCGTTCTACTTTTCGGTCGACCGACCCAATGGCACGGCTATTAAATATGAAAAACAGAATTGGAATAACAAACAATCTGTCGAGTACCATACAACCGTCAGCGCGCACCCATGCGTCGCAAAAGTTCCTGCTGGCAACTATTTGCTCACTATAGAGAGCGGAAAATCCTATCGTGCTATTGCTCGTGACATTGTAGTTTCAGACCAAGATATCAAACTGGAAATTCCATTGAAACGATGGAATAATCCGACAGCCAGAAAATGGTACTCTGGCGACACGCACCTGCATCGTACGATCGACGAAATGCGAAATGTAGTACTTGCTGAGGATCTCAATGTTGCATTGCCATTGACTTATTGGGTCACGCGTTCCGATACCCCTCCGACGAACGGCGACAAAAACAATCAAGATACGCAGCACTCCGCCCTCATCGAGGTTGACGATACACACTTGATTTGGCCTCGTAACACGGAGTACGAGATTTTTACCGTTGGAAAACAGAAACACACATTGGGAGCTATCTTTGTTTTGGGGCATAAGGATGGTCTGCTGCAAACTGTGCCACCCTGGAAACCGTTGATTGATGCGATGACGACCAATGATCCCAAGACTATTTTCGATATGGACAAGCTGGATTGGCCATTCGCCATGTTGCTCCCGACTCTTGCGCCGAATGCCGTTTATGAATTGTCTAACAACCATACATGGCGAACACAGTTTGGGTTTCGCAATTGGAACACGCCAGCCCCTGCCTTTCTTCAGCCTCCATACGGTGCAGCTTCGGGAGGCCATCGAGAATGGCTGGACTACACGCACGGCATCTATTACACATTGCTAAACTGCGGACTTCGCATGGCACCATCGGCCGGAACCGCAAACGGTGTTCACCCGGTGCCCGCTGGTTTTGGTCGCGTCTACGTGCATCTCCCGGATGGTTTTGGCTTCGATGCATGGATGCGAGAATTGAAGAAGGGTCGTTCGTTTGTTACGACAGGTCCCATGCTATACGCAACCGCTGACGGGCATGATCCGGGAGAGGTCTTCCGGCGAGTCGGGAATGACGCTGCTCCTGTTACTCTAAAAATGGAAATTGAGTCCGAGACACCCTTGTTGTATGGCGAGGTGTTAATCAATGGACGTCCCGATCATTTGCTCAAGGCGAAGAATGAGCGAACAGACGAAGGTGCGTTTCGCACCCGATTGTCCCAACAGATTGTGCCCAAACGGTCTGGTTGGTTTGCAATTCGTTTTTGGGAGGGTCGCCCAGATGGTCAAGTTCGATTTGCCCACACAGCCCCTTGGTACGTCGAAGTCGACGCAAAGCCGGTCGCAATTCCGCTTCAAGAAAAGGAATACCTAGTGCAACGAATGCAGCTAGAAATGGCCAGAAGCAATGGAATCGTCAGTCCAGAGGGATTTAATGAGTACCGCGAAGGCCTAAAATACTTTCAGTCCTTGCCCGTGTTGGAAGATACCGTCGAAGTGGAAAGCCATTCGCGGCGGAGCGAAACACAGTCAGATCTAGAGCGATGGCTGAATAACATGATAGTTCACCATCAGTTCACAGCGACCGAAGTTCGCCTTGCGACTGGAATTTCGCAAGAGCAAGCAGAGTTAGAAGTTCGCAATCGCGAGAAGCCTTCGCGTAATTTATCCGAGCAAGAAAAGAAACGTGAGGAGAAACGCGGTGAAGTACGTGTTCTACCCTATCCCGGTGGCCGCCATCCACGGCGAGGCTTTCTTAATGGTGCACTCACCCCTCAGCGAGAGACCAAAATCAGCGTGTTTCCTCCGTGGGATAACGGTGGCTACGTTGTAATCGATGTTCCCGAAGCGATATTTTCGGATCTAGGCCTTACCTACTTGGCTCATCAACATATCCCGACTCTGTGGGACAAGCAGTCTATTTCTTTGCCGCGACTGGAATGGGACGAGCACGCGGACGGACTTTCCATTCGACGAGAGTTACCAAACGGAATCGTTTTTACGACCCGCGTGGTGAAGACCCAGGATGGAGTCAGTATGAAGATGGACCTTGCCAATGGTACAGACAAAAAGCTAACCGACCTTCGGGTACAGGTTTGCGCGATGCTCAAGGGTGCCATCGGCTTTCATTTGCAGGAACCTTTAGAAACGATCGTCGAAGGTCCTTACATCGCCGTTCGAGGAGTGCAAAGTGATCGCTGGATCGTCAACTCATGGACACCAATCAAGCGAGTATGGACGAATCCTCCCGTGCCATGCGTCCATGCAGACCCGATTTTCCCGGATTGCGAACCGGGGCAAGTCGTTTCTGTTGAGGGTTTTTTGAGATTTTACGAGGGGCTCGACGTTCGTAGCGTTATGAAATAAAACGTCGCTTGTGACTACTGCTTGACGTATTCCTTTGGGCGTTCGAAGAACACGACTGGGATGAGTCACCGCCGAGATGCACGGCGAAGACTGCGGTGCATCTCGGTAAGTATTCACTAACTAAGCAATCGTTACTACGCCATGATTGTCACAGTGGCCATTGTGCTGATGATGCAAATGACCATCGACGAGATAGTCAATGTGATCGCCATGCGGAACCGCTTCGTGTCCGCAGTTAGGGCCATGTACATGTGCTGCATCGTGTCCATCGCAATCATGCCCGCTGGTACAGGAGGCTGGGTTAGAATCGTTTACGTCCAGAGTGTGCTCTTCGACGACGCCATCGGAAGTTTGGTGATGTAAATGACCATCGTGCAAAAAGTCGACGTGGTCTCCATGCTGAACGGCGGTATGGCCACAGTTAACACCGTGAACATGTGTGTGGTTTTCGTGGGGTTGGCTCATTATTCTTTCCTTTAAATGCTAGAAACAAATGGTTTTGGAGAGGACTCGTTAGGTTCTTCGCCGTGAGCAAGTCCATTGGCGATCAAATGGGCGACGTGACTGTCGGCAAGTCGATAGAAAATGTGCTTTCCCTGCCGTCGCGTGGCAACAATGCGTTCCGCCCGCAACAGTTTCAGCCTCTGCGAAATCGCTGGTAGGTTGTCTTGGAGACACTCCGTCAATTCCGTCACGCACATTTCTTGTTTTGCCAACAAAGACAACAGGCGAAGCCGACTTAAATCCCCGAGCGCTCGGAAAATACCCGCCGCCCGAGTACAAGTCTCCTCATCCGCCGGTTTCAGCCTGGGAACAACACAGTCGTGCGGCTCGCCCAAACAGTCCAGTTCTTCGTCGTTGACACTCGCCATTATTTCCCAATCAATCGATTAACCAATCAATCGAATGATTGATCGTTTAAGCAGAGTACGAACACTTGAGCATTTTGTCAAGTGAAAAAAGGCAGAAAGTAACGAAGGCGTGGCAACTCAATCGTCGCCTCGAAGTTTGTGCTATTCTATAGGAAAAGACCCACAAGTCCGGATTCTTATTCGTAAGTGTTATTCCATGTCCAACGTCTCGCCACGAATTCCATCCAGAGACGGCGAACCAGCCTGGGAAGCGGCCTATTTACTGCCGTTACAAGGCCGATGGTTGGAGGAAGATTTTCTAAAATTTCACACGACTCAGATGGCGGAGTTGGTTAACGGTCGTTTGGAAATTCTGCCCATGCCAACACTAAAACATCAAAGGTTGGTGAAATTACTGCTGGCGGCGATGGAGGCTGCCGCACCGCATGGAGGATTGGTCCTCTTCGCACCGCTGCCAACTAAACTTTTCCCAGGTACTATCCGCGAACCGGACTTACTTTATATTTCGCCGGAGCATTTGCCGACTCCTGAAGCTAACTATCCCACGAACATTGACCTTGCCATAGAAATCGTTAGCGATGGCATGGAAGCTCGCAAACGCGACTACGAGGATAAGCGACTAGACTACGCCAAAGCCGGGGTTTCCGAATATTGGATTGTGGATCCCCAAGATCAAACAGTGACCGTATTGGTGCTTGTCGGCGATTGTTACAACGATCATGGACTTTTTGTAAGAGGACAAACGGCGACTGGAAAACTGCTATCTAAACTTTCGGTTGACGTTGATGCATTGATGCGAGGCTAAACACCTGCGATGCTCACCCCCATTCACAGAATACTCAAAGGAAATTGATGCTGTATTCAACAACTCGACGCACCTGTGCAGTTCTTTTCTTTCAGTTCGCATTGATTTTTGGCAGCCTGCTCTCGCCTTATTTTCCTAACGGACTTGCTACTGCTCAGGAAGCAATCAGTCCGGAGAGTACGATTCGATTGCGATATCAGAAGAGCGAACACATGATCCCA
>JAYVPE010000360.1:0-5095 GCA_043757575.1 Pirellula sp. | reverse complement strand
AACAGCAAGATTCAATCAATCAAAAGCGCAGCAAGAGGTTTCAGCAACTTTGAAAACTACAGAACACGCATTCTCTTTTTCTGCGGAAAGCTAGACCTCTTTCCCAACATTTCGACCCACTAAATTCCCCTAAGAACCCGATAATAGAACAGTTGTCCAGTTGTCCAGTTGTCCCAACTGTTCCCACCTGCGTCCCAACCGTAACGCAATACCAGTGAACGTAACCGTTCACGGGGTGCGATACACTTTTGTTCGGACCCAGCCAAGATTAATATCCCTAGCAAAAACGATGGTCTTCAACGGAATTCCAAAACGCTAGCGTTTGCACAACCACAAAACAACTAAATTGATGAACATTTCTAATCAGACTCATTTCAAGAACCGTTGCTTTTCATTGCTCCCCACCCCGTGAACGGTTACCCAGTGAACCAAAAAGCAACTAACACATCCGTTAAAGCTCGTCTAAATTTGCCGGATATAATTTGAAGCTTTTTGTAACCGGCGCGACTGGGTTCATTGGATCGCACTTTGTTAATTTAGCGATGTCGCAGCACCACGAAGTGGTGGCACTTCGTCGTTCGGCAACTTCTATTCCTAGAATCCCAATTCCGAATGCTCCGATTTGGGTTGAAAGTCCACTTAACGCGATTCCTCCTTCATCGCTAGAAAACGTCGATTGTTTCGTTCATTTCGCTGCCACCGGAGTAACGACAACGCCAAATTGGAACGAATTGTTTCAGACCAACGTTCTGGATAGTATTCAAGCTTGGCAGACGGCATATTCTGCAGGAGTAAGGCATTTTGTGATTTGCGGTTCCTGCTTTGAATACGGGCAATCCGGAGAACACTACGAATTCATCCCTGTGGATGCTCCTCTGTTGCCGACAACTCCCTATTCCGCTTCGAAGGCAGCCGCAACAATAGCGGCAATCGCTTTTGCAAATGCACATCAATGCTCCGTTACGGTTTTGCGACCGTTTCACGTCTTTGGCGAGGGCGAAGATGAACGAAGATTGTGGCCGTCGTTACGAAGAGCGGCTTTGGAAGGAATGAATTTTCCCATGACAAAAGGAGAGCAAATTCGCGATTTTGTTCCAGTTGAAGTAGTAGTTGACTGTTTTCTCAAAGAGAGTTTTATAGCGAAACATGGTGGTGTAGTATTCACGATTCGAAATGTTGGAACCGGAATTCCACAATTGACAAGTCATTTTTGCGAACGATGGTGGAAACGTTGGAATGCGGAAACCTCAATACTAACCGGAGCAATTCCTTATAGAACAAATGAAGTTATGAGATACGTTCCGAGGATAGACAATGAAGAACAGATTAGAGTTAAGGAAAATAAAAGCCAACACGAATGATGTTTTGACGATATCAATCCTTTGGATTTATTCGCAAGACTTTCGTTCGCACGGACGATGCCGCCAGGAGAAAACGAAAGGCCAAAAGTGGACTGAAGGAATCGGCAGATTTTTCGAAACGGCATCCCGAGAGAGTATTTCAGCTCGGACGCAACTGCGACGGCGTTTGGTCCCAGCGTATGGTTTGCAGCACCCAAAGCTTGCGATGTTTGTTAAGGATGAGTTGCTTGAACCCGCTTCATGCAACATGGACAAGTTCCTACCGGTACGCGAAACTCGGTGACGATCGGTACGATGGGAGGCAGGTCGGACTGATACTGGCTATGAATTGCCACATTCTCAAGATCACATTGGCAGTCAGGGCAAGGAATGATCGCAACTTCAACAACACGATCAATCTTCTAGGGGATAGGTTTCGATGAAGGCGGGTGTCCTTCAAGGCGACCAGACTTGCGATGCAACTCGGGCGGCTTCTTACGGGACGGACGTACTCGTTGAGGAGCGGCACTACGTTTGGAATCTCGAGTCTTGGATTCCGACTTCTTGGCCAATCGCTTCACTTCAAGCGCAAGCTCAGCAACTTGCTTCTCAAGCTCCTTGCAGCGGCTACAATCAGACAGTGGCGATTCCGTTTCCATAGCAGCAACATAACCCATTTTCACATGCCGCTAAAATACCAGTTTCCACCTTTCCACGTTTCCACCCGGTACCCGGTAAACACGTGCGCTTATCCATTGACCACGTGATGCCACTAGTACTTTTTAACCTGCTAAAAAAAGCATTTAACACGCTGTTTCACACCAAGAATCAAGCATGGACCTTTTGCGCTCAAATGGTGCGTCTACTTTCCGGATTTGCGTTCATAGCACTACTCGCAAGGAATTTCTCCAGCGAGTTGCTAGGAACTTGGTACGTTTTCGTATCTCTATTTGGAGTTGCAAGCCTTGTCGAGTTGGGACTAGGGCAAGTGATAGGCCGCCATGCTGCATATTTGAAGGCCGACCTCGATTTGGGGCGAATATCCAATACAGACTTCCTCAAGTTTGCGAAGGTTGGAGAAGTCTTTTATCTATTCCTAACGTCCACCGTGGGGTTGTTTGCTTTTCAATTGGGTCGGATTTGGCTGGGACTTAGCGACAACAAGCAAGACGTCTCAGGTTCTTCATTGACTCCATTGTCGATTTCCAATGAATGGAGTGTACTAACAGCCTGGTTGATTTACGTTTGCGCCGGAATGTTAACCCTATTTGGGGCCTACTATTCTGCGATCCTCAATGGAGTAGGTCAGATGTGGCAAACCCAGCGAGCGGCGATCTTCTCAGCTGGGATAAGCATCATGGTTTTGATGACATTACTCGTTTTGCCAGCCAATCTACTCATTCCGGCAACAGCAACTTTTCTGTCTCAGTTAATGATAGTTCTTCTATTGCGAACGAAAGTCTATAGGCTTGACATTCTTTTGGCGGCCAAAACATCTAATATTCCAGCGACAATTGATATATGGAATACACTTCGCAATATTTCATTCGATGCGGCGAAAATGCTACTTATAATGATTTCCTACCAAATATTGACGAATGGATTCGTTCTAGTTTTGTCGACGTTCCTACAGCAAAAAGAAGTTGGTTCTTACGGACTAACTATGCAACTAGTTGGCATTGTCTTGTCACTTTCTATGATTTGGTCACAAAGTAATTTCTTCGAAATTGCTTCAACGAGACAGGGAAACGATACAGATGCTCTACGTCGCATTTTTTTCAGCGGACTTAAGCGAGCACTCGGTGTTGCCAGTTTAGGGTTGGCTTCGATTCTGCTGTTCGCTGACCCGTTGCTGAGTTTAATGCAATCAAAAACGAGCGTCTTAGAAGCTCCGCTAATAATAGTAGTTCTCGCCGCTGTACTAGTTGAATTCGGTTGCACGCAATTCTCCCAGTTATTGATTGCTCGAGGTGATTTGAGAGTTGCATATCTTTCGTTGTTAGCATCCTCATCGATTTGCGCATCGACTACACTCCTCTTATACAACGGCTATTCCCTCGCGTTAGCGTTCGCGATGCGAATGCTCTTGTTTTCAGTTTTTATTGGCATTCCTGTATGCTTATTATCATTCAACATGCTGCGGTTTCAAAAATCGCAACAAGGAGCAAATCTTGAAGCTACTTAGTATTTGCATACCAACCTACAATCGCAACAAAGCATTGAAGGAACTTAGTACTAGTTTCCTTGTTCCTGCATTGAACGCGTATTCAGACATAATCGACGTGATTGTATGCGACAATTCAGATGGCGATGTAGCATTTGCAAATAAATCGTTGATTGATGATCGGATCTTATATTTTAAGAACAAGGAAAACATGGGCTTTGCGGGAAACCTTCTGCGTTGCACGGCCGAAGCGAACGCAACATATATTTGGATAATCTCAGATGATGACCCAATCCTATGGCAGGGATTTGTTGAATTTATCGAGATGCTTTCTAGGGCAAATTTAGATGGAATCGACTGTATAATGTTGCCTTTCCAAACGACAAATGTGTTTGGAGACACTAAACTGTCAAATAGACAAATCGATTGGCACGACGGGAATACTCAAGACACAAGCGTCGATACTCTTCTACGTTCGGGTATTGTCCCATTTATACTCTTTTCTAGTGCTGCGATCCGACTAGATAAAAGTGAATTAGTGCAAATACAAGCGAATTACGCGAAGAACGACTACCTACAAGTTATATTATTCCTGAGTATGCTCAATTCTAATTCGCAAGTAAGATATGTATCCTCTGCAACGATCGACTACCATCCCGAATACCAAGGGAGGTTCAGTATTACTTCATTAGCAGGCTCGATGTCTATAGTGCGAAACTACCTGAAAAAAAGATTTGGAGTCCTGCCTGATGAAAAGCGCGACTATCGCGGTTGGTTACTTTGGCTAGTTCATCATCGCGGAGGTCTTTATCGAATAAAGGGTGCTGATAAGGACAGGTGGATTATCCTAGCAGGCCTCCGTCGCAATCTAGACTTCAAAAACATCCTACTGGCGTTTGCAATAATCCTGCCAGTCGCAATTCTTCGACCGTTGTATGTTTGGTACCGTAGTCTTCAAGATATGCAGGGTCGTTTCCGCATCTCAGAACTTCTAGAGCGAATCTCCTCCAACAAAAAATTTATTCTGAATAACGTGCGCGAAACGTGATGCTTAACAGCGTATCAATTGTCAATTTGCAGGACCGAGTATTTTGGTAACCGTTCACGGGGTGGGGAGGCGCTTGGGGACTTCGCGGTTTGATAGCTTTGCGTTTATCGCATCGATTAGGTACTGAAATGCTGCGCTTTTGCATTCTGCAGGTGGCGGCGATGCTGAAGATACGTTCGACGAATCGGCTTCCATTTTCGGATTGCGTTCCGAATGATAGTTTCCGATAGATGACTGCTTTTCGAATCGCTCGTTCCGCTCGATTGTTGGTTGGTTCGATTCCTTCATTGGCGATGAACATCCATAGCCGCTTGTTGTGCGCGTAGAGGGACTTGCACTGGTTACGAAGCTTCGTATCGTGGCTACCGATCCCGTTGTACAGTAGGTCGTTTACTTTTACGGCAATTGGAATCGCGGCTTTTTGGAAATCGGCCCAAGCCATCTGACCCAGGGCCATCGCATGAGAATTCGCCGATTATTATCGCAGAGGACTTGCCTAAGTAAATGCTAGCAGCGAAAGATTGTCGTGAAGGATTTTTCATT
>JAYVPE010000359.1:0-5106 GCA_043757575.1 Pirellula sp. | reverse complement strand
TCTACAATCACCGCTACCATCGACAACAATTCGTACGATGTACTCGGACGACGCACACAGTTCCAAGTCAAGGTTGGAAATGACGTCGATTCAACGGTTGATTTTGGTTATTCGCCGGACGGTATAGAGACCACCATCAAGCAGTCGGGGATCAACGTTTCCAACAAGAGCGTCAAGTACACTCGCGATTCAGCCGGGCGGCTGACACAATTGAAACGTTATGCAGATCTCAACAACACGGAACCAGTTGCTTGGACCGTCTTTGAAAGCGATAGCGTCAATGGCGAGGCTTTAGATCGTACCAAATCGATAACCCATCGTTTCGGCACGACAATCCTAGATCAATTTAACTTGACATGGGATGCCGCTAATCGCCTGAAGAGTGTTGCTGCCCCGCAAGATGGCAAAGCAACGTACGAGTACGATGACAATGGCAACCTCATCCACCGTACGTTGACCAATGGCTCTGTCGTGGAATACGAATTTGACATCCGCGATCGTTTGACAGATGTAAAGACAAGGGCTTCTCTAACGGGCCCAATTACCAAGCAGGTTCACTACGGCTACGATTCGCTCAACCGAAGGATTTCTAGGAGTGTCCGATCTGGTGGGTCAGGTCCATACGAGACCGTTGAGTACTTTGTCAACGACGGCGGCCGAAGCGATCAAGGGGGGGCTGGCGACGAAGTAGTGCTCACCCTCGACCAATCCGGATTGGCCAAGAAACGGTTTTTGCATGGTCTTGCGGTGGACTGGAAATGGCAGTCGAAAAAAAGGCCAGTCTGGCAGCCGAAAAGTTTGCCAGTTGATCCGGGGGTGACTTGGGGCCGCCGAGGGGTTCGAGTATGTGGTTTTCCCACTTACAAGGACGTACTCGGAGAGCTGAATGGTACTCAAAATGGAAGACAAAGAACTAATTCGACGACTGGTTAATATCCAAGGTTTGTCGCAACGCGAGGTGTTTCGGAGATTCGGATGGTCCCGGGATTCGATTGCCGATGCGATCAAGAATCCTGAACCGAACGCCTACACTCTTCAATGTCCAAGACCACACTACAATCAAGTAAACTCACGCGGGACGGGGGTCGAGTCGCCCCCTACGAGTTCACTCGTGGGAGCGCAAGCTTCGTGGCTAAGCCGGCCAAGTCCGGTTAGCTAAAAAGCTTGGGTTCCCATGAGCAAGCTCATGGGGGACCGGAAAAAGGGGCGAGGGGAGCAAACACAGGAAGGGCCGACGAGCCTGTGGGATTTTCTACGCGCAGGAAATAACGGCCAAGTCTGCTGCCCACGCTTCGATCAATGCCGCGGGACTAACCATTCGGTCTAGATGCCCTCATGCAGCAAAGGCAGTTGAATGCGTCACTGTCGTATTGCAAGAGGAGGACAACGGGACCGCAAGGGTACTCGCGAACGATTTGGAACTGCATACGACACGAAAACGTGGACGTTCCATGGCCACTACGCCAACTCGTAGGGAACCCCGTAAAGCAGAATATTGGCGTCGCGAGTAACAATTGTAGCAGACTCAACCATGGCTTGTGCAATCAACATGCGATCGAAAGGATCGTTGTGAATCATTGGCAGTTGTTTCGTAAACCACGCATGTTCGAAAGCAATCGGCAGTCGCTTGAAGTTCGACTTCGCAATGCACAAATCAACGTCACCTATGACAGTCAACTTTCCAATTGACTGCTTGATCGCGATTTCCCAAATCACTGCCGCACTTATGAAAATGTCGTTCCCAGGGTCAGAAATGAGCTTGCGAGTTGGAACTGCGATTATGGTTGGGTCGTCCAACCACCATAGGAGACAATGAGTATCCAAAAGCAACTTCATCGCTAATTCATTCCAAATGATTCGCGGATCTCATTCGGAAGTTCGTCAAAATCCGGCGCAATGATTACTTGACCCTTTAGCCATCCGCCTTGGCGAGGAGCAATCGATTCATCGATTGCATCTATCTCGGGAATTGTTATTTCAATCCTGACTTGTGTTCCCTCCGGAACCCCCAGTGGTTCGTTCGGAATAACGACTCCATTGTGAACAACACCTTGAACTACCATTTTCGTATTTCCAATCCTCAAGCAACCCTGGAAGTTTATTGGCGGACACCCTATAAGTATACGCGATATGCCAAAAATCGCCATTTCAGAAAGCGACAGCGAAACGCATGTTTTCATGGAGCTTCTTTTCCAAGTTTTAAGATCTTCAAAAAATCTGACTCGTCTCCTCATGGAAATCGATTGTTCGATGAACTCTTATTGTAACGATCCAGGCCCCAAAAGGGGAAAGGTCGACCCGATGCCGATAGATGCGGAATGATGTGGATCGCATTCGGTAATGAGTACGATTTCAATAGTGCGACGAAGCCAAATCGGGAAGTCAAATTGGGACAACTCCTTAGCCAAAAGCCGAAAGATCCGCAGGACGAGCCTGCGGGATTTGGTATGCACTCTCTAAGCGCAGGATATAACGGCCAAGTCGGCAGCCCACGCTTCGATCAATGCCGCGGGACTAACCATTCGGTCTAGATGCTCGCGGGCCTCGATGCAACGCTGGATGGCTGAGACAAACGACTCGGAATGCAGTGATGACAAATGGCCATACTGTTCCATTTCGACAGCACCCTTTGATCCTGCCGCTTGAGCGTTAAGTCACCAATCCCAGTACCGATACTGGAAAGGAACTCTCCTGCGAACGTGCGAAAGCCTTTGTCGCTATCGAGATACTCGAGAATTGGACCAAAGCTTGATTCAGGAGGAATCACCGACAAGCAATCCGAAAAGCAAAACACGACGCTATTAAGTAGATCGCCGCGTCGCTCTTTATCGAGATCGACGATTTTGTTTAGTAGAAGTTGGTTCGTACGAACGCCAAGTGTTTCAAGTGCCTTAAGCGCTTCGGTCGATGCAGCATCGACTTGTTCGAATCTTTTGAGATCTCCAAACGTAATGTTTTTACCTTTGCGATGAAAGACCTCAGCTTCGCGAACTCGTTGAACTCACCTTCTTCGGCCACTTGCCGGATGTCGTCCGGCAGCTTGTAGGTCATCAGTACTAATCGCGGCAGCGAGGCGTACGGGTTTGGCTCGCTACCTTTCCAATCGCGTTTAGCCCGCTGTTCGTCGCTGTAGGTCCAGTTGTAAATCTGTTCTTCGATGAACTCGCCCGAAGCCAGCGCCCGAAACGGCGTGCCGGACAGATACAAGTAATGCCCGGTTGTGATCGGCAAAACCGATTCGTCGAACGCTTGCTCGTCCTTGCTCACTTCCGCGGCGACTTCACCTGCGTCTTGTTCGTCCGCCCCGCGATCCAGGAATACCTGCGCGGCACTGCCAACTGTTACCGCGTGGTACTCGACGTCGTCCCAAGCCATTGGTCGCCACGCCGGAATCCGAGTCAAGCTCATTTAGACGACGCCCTTACTTGCGACTCGCGAACGCATTTGACGCCAGTCTTCATCGGTTTTTGCCGATGCAGGACCGCTATCAAGGCCTTCCAATAGCTCCGCCTCAAGTTTCAATTGCCGATTTTTTAACTCCGCTACTAGTGACGAAATGAAATCGTTGACAGTGGCAAATCCATTTGACCATTTCTACCCAATTTCAGAACCGAGGGAACCGTATTACGAACCAGCACACAATGAAAAACCAAGTACATGGGCACTTAACGACTTAGCCATCGGAGGCGATAAACGTCAGGACGTGATATTAGCGGTAGGCGTTCGAACACCCCCTTAAACCATCACTCCGCCAAGAGCACTTCCAAGAGTCTTGGTGAACTTCTTGTTCTGTTAGCCGAGCACACAGCTATTCAATCTCATCGGGGGGAAGGTCCGATTGTGAAAGATGTCGAACGGCATAGACGAGGACTTGAGTGGGCGTCGAATGAATATAGAATTCGATGGGTCGGATTGTTTGAAATACCGAAATTGCATTGATGAACCGGAAAGCTGAACAGCCGCTCGTGGGAGTATTTTCACGACGCGACTCAATCGGAAAGAGAGTCTAAAGGGCCATCCATATAAATATTGCCGCCAATTCCAGATTTTGGTAGACTTTCAGGATGTGCAGTTCATTTCGATTCAGTTGACAATTGCGGGAGGCACTTATGGCTAGGCAGAATCGTCGTGATATTTTCGACCCCAATGAAGTTGGTGCTTTTCATACTGTTCAGAGAACCGTGCGCCGCGCGTGGCTTTGTGGAATGGATCCTGCCTCCGGCAAATCCTTCGAACATCGCCGGACTTGGATCCAAAATCGATTGCAAGAACTTGCTGCCAGCCAGCCGCGACTTAGCCAGTTTCGAAGCGTTGATACTGAGACCTTGAGTCGTTCGCTAAGCGACGCCTTCGTCCAATAGTTTTCAAAGCCCCCGATTGCGTCGCAGTTCGTACCAGCAGCCTCGAATTGGCGGCAGAGTTGGCTCACAGATGACTTTGATAACCGCCTGTCCATCGAATCATGACATCGATTCTCTCGTTGCTCTCAACGACTCCCACAGAGACTTCCTCAATCAGGGTGCGTACGATCGTTTGCTTGTCGATCGACGAGGCCATCGAGCAATGCCAAAGGGCGGGTATGTCATGGGAAAGCGTTTCGATTTTTGCTATGTCAGATTCGCCAAGGCGATTTAGTTTGTCCTGCCGCGATCGGTTTAGAGTCTCTTCGGCTTCACGTTGTTTGCACAAAGCCGCTTCCCAGCGTCGCTCCAGCTCAGCAGCCACAAGTCGATTGCTCGGATCGACTTCAACACATCCCAATCTTCTGGCTTTCCCCAACGACGGCCTTTTCCCGGCTGACCAGCAACCACCTTTGCCGGATTTATCTCGCGGCCCGATCAGCCAATCGATATTGAAGTTGGGTTGATTCAATATTGCGATCAACTTGCTTTTGGCTTGACTGTCGAACATAAACGAGAGCCAATTTCTCTAAGTGCTTTGGTTGCACTTTGGAGCTAAGAAAAAACGCTTGTGAAGCAGAACTATGCCGTTGCGAAGAAACAAGCTCATTCATCATTCACCTCCTCCGAGAGAGTCGGTGCTTGCTGAATCATGCGAGACAGCGATTGAAGAATTTGCTTTCGCTGGTCGTCGGAAATCCTCCCC
>JAYVPE010000358.1:0-19499 GCA_043757575.1 Pirellula sp. | reverse complement strand
GGACAACTTCAACCTTGGATTGGCTAACGGAAAATGCACCATAACCGCCTTGCCAATAGAAGTTGACGTTCTTGGTTCCGTCCGGCGTCTTCATCCATTTCGAACTACCCTTCTTGACCTCTTCGATAACTGTCTTCAAGGCATGATTCTTCGAGAGCAAGAATAGAATATGAACATGATCTTCGACGCCATTGATTTCTACGACAGTGCTATCCAAGTTTTTGAGAATACCTGATTGATATGCGAACAATTTGGATCGACAATCAGCAGGTAACCAAGCCTTGCGCAGTTTCGTACTGAAGACTAAATGGAGATAGTTCTTCACAAGCGATTGAGACATAGATGCTCCAAGATGGCAAAGCGTTTTTCTGGCCTTTCGGCTCTCTGTTATACAACGCATGGGAAAGTTCGCCAGCGCTGCCACCCTGCGGTCGCACCAAAATCGCGTTTTGCCCTTTCAGGGCGGTTTTTCCGTTGGGCAATACGACCCAGGGCGACGCTTCGCGACGTTCCGTCGCTGCGCTTTGCCCTGGGCTAGATTGTCGCTGCCCCATTCGGGGCGAATCGCCGTTGCTATGCTCATCAACGGGTTGCTGTTTCCGTGTTTCCTAGCCCAACGGGCTAAAACAATCTAGCCCAGGGCAGAGCGTAGCGCCGCCCTGGGTCCGAACCGCACAAACAAGACGATTGCCCTGAAAGGGCCAAACCGAACGATCAAATCGGTTACGTGCCATCGCATGATCGTTTACGTTAATCAAACTCACCGTGCAGGTACCAGTTTTCGTCTCCGCGGTCTCGGTACAACCAGAGCCAGGAGCCGGTTGACAGTTCGATGCGGAAGTACTCGCGTTGTTGCGTGGCCCCTTGCCACCAGCCGGTGTCGATGCGTTCGGGGCCTGTGGCGCGAACCACAGAAAGTGGAGATCCTTGGTGAATCAATCTGACAGGCGTGCCGTTACCATCGACACTCTGCATTTCGATCCGCTTGGGTGGTTGCAACAATCGCATCGGGCGCCGCCAGAGTTCGTTTGCATTAGGCTCAATACCACGCTCGTCAGAAAAATTTCGTTTCGGTGCACGCGCTAGTTTATGTTTTGTCTTTTGGCTTTTCCCATCCTTCCTCCAGCCTGTCAAGGGTCGCCAAGAATAAGCGAGTTCGGGCTGTGGGTCACGTTGAATTGAGGGCGCTACCACGGCGGTTCGCCCCATGCGAGCGCTGAGGCTGTCGACCAGCTTGGCTATGGCGTCTCGATGGATTATTGAATGGCGATCGAACAAATCGCTTTGTTGCCATGTCAACGGTGCTGTGAGTGTCGCTTGGATAGAAATCGACTTAGCCCAATAGTGACTTGGGCCTTTCTCGTAGTGTGCGTCTAGTTGGGCGGTCAGAAGCCAAAGGAGATGTTCCGGTTCGTTAGAGGGTTGGTAAAGCCCGATCTGAAAAACGCGAGCACCAGGTGGCGGCTGACCGCTTTGGTTTTCCATATCCGATTCAATAGGGATCGCATTGAGCTCCATATCGATTCGGCAAACCAGTCGTACGACGCCGTGTCCTATAGCGTTGAGCACTCGTGTCAGTCGATGGATCTGCGCGGTGACAATCGAATCTATGGTCGTTCGTAGGGGGGTTGGATGTTCTAAGCATTCCTCGATGGCTAGTTCAGGAGATGTGTGAAGGGTAAGGATCGGTTCGTATTGGTTATGGAGTGATTGATCCATGCGTTGGAGCAGTTGCTCGTTAAATCGAGAGGCCAGCCCAGAACGTGGAAGTTCTACGAGTTGCCCAATCTTTCGGATACCCAAGCGATGCAGTTTGGTAACGGTCCCTTGTTCCAGCCTCAACGCTTCGATAGGGAGAGAGTAAGTAGCGATTCCAATCGCGTCATTTGGATCGAAAATGGTGATGGTGGGGAGTACGGATTGGACGTTTCCGGTGCGTTCGATTTCAGCTAGGTCCACTGCGATTTGGGTTCGGTGAGTGTAGTTTGCGAGTGCCCATGCGGTACCGACACTATTGGCGATCGCAATGGAGGCCAAGTATCCTTGATCGGCAACCCATCGATGTACGGCCGTTGCCAGTTTCCGATCACCGCCAAAGAGTGGAGCGATGCCTGAGATGTCGAGCAGGATCGATTGCGGTTGGTGCAGTGATCGGCCCGCCCAAGGTTGAGCGTCGAGTTGTTCGATGCCGACAATTGGGCTAAAGCATTGAGCCGACTCTGCTAATGAACACAGAGATTCGATGTCCGCTTGCGGGTCGTGTTCGATCCATTGAGCCTCAGCACAAAGCGTGCTGGCTTGGCTGAGTTGCATTTGGGGGACGATGCCAAATGCGCGAGCGGTTGCATTGGCAGCAGTCACCACGCGTCCGCGTCGCGAGTCGCGGGAGTGCAAGAGGACCGGCCCGGTGCCAGTTGGATTTGCCTTGGGTTCAGCCTGCGATTTCGCGGCTGCGACGCGCTGGCTGGGCCAGTTGGGCAGCCAGATGCAAAGCACTCGCATGTTCACGACGAGCCCCCTGAATTGTTGGAGCATCAATCCATTGGCCGTGACCGTTCACGCCCACGGTCAGTCGTGCACCTGTTCGGCCGCCACTGCATCGGGCTAATTCTAAATTAAACCAACGAACGTCTTGATGTTGCATTTCCAGGTTGTGTGTGTTGTGCTCCGGTGTTGCAGAGCGGACCAGCCATTGGACATCCGCCCAACTTGGTTGTGAGCGAGCAGATCTCGCATCGCGTAAAAAAACACCTAATCCACCACCTTGTTCCGCTGCCAATTGCAATTTCCTCGCAACACGATCCTCAAGCGGCCCTACCTCGGCGACCACAGCTCCTACCGCAGAACATCGCAACACTTGAGCCAAACCCCAAATGGCGTCTGCATGGTTGGCTGGCTGCAATGCGATAACGCGTTCCAATGGGATGCCGAGCGACTTCATCGCAGGTGGATAGAATTGTCGTTGCGGATCGATCACAACCAAATACTTTCCATCAACAATCGCTTGTCGAGCAATCATCAATGCGATCGAGGAGACTCCAGAACCGGGTCCGCTACGAAGCAACTCCAACATACTACCACGCGCGTAACCGCCGTGAGGCAGATGCCGATCCATCGTGCGACAACCGCTCGAAATGCATTCTTGGGCAGGACGCCCGGCTGTCTCCATTTCGCGAATCTGACGCGACAACTGCTCCAGTTTTTGGAACATAGAAGATTCTGGTGGCTCCGGTGGCTGCACTGGCTCAACCAGAGGCAAATCAACCAGAGGCAAATCAAACAGTGGTAAATCAAACAGTGGTAAATAAGGTGTCATGTGGCGGCTTCGTAGGTTCGTAATTCGCTGTCACAAATGCTAGCATTGTCGGTTTCTGGCGTCCATGTCGATTGCATAACAAAAGAATGGGGGCAAGTGACACGGTTGGTCAAACACCTATAAAAATCGACAGACAGGTGCTCCTGCTGAGCCAATTCTGCAACTTGACGCTTGAGCAGGCTCTGGTGGTATTACGTCTACTGAAATCTGGCGAAATCAGCTACGGTAAGCTCAAATTGGTTTACACACACACATTGATTCACTAACGCGATCAAAGCCTCTGGATGGATAGACAGCGCACATTTCAAACGAGAATGGCAATTGGGGCGATCGCGGCTTGCGTAGTCGGATTGGCTTGCCTGAATTGGGATCTTGAAATTTCTCAATTCGTTCAGGAAATTAAAATCCCAGGCGATCTTAGAAAAGCGATTGGTCTTTCCGAATTCTTTGCTCACTCCAGTGGCGTAATAGTGATATTTGCAACCCTGCTGTGGATTGATGTTAAAAACAGACCGAAATTGTGGCAGGCAGTATTTTTTAGCTTGATTTGCGGAAGTACAGCCAACGCGGCCAAATTATTCGTTCCTCGCTACCGGCCGCATTCGCTGGACCAAGCGGAAATCGAAATCCTATCAAGTTGGCAAACTTGGGGTATACCCTGGACAGGATCCTGGTTTGACGAACAAATTCGCAGCTTCCCATCTGGTCATTCCGCGAGCGCGGTTGCCATAGCGATCGGATTGACGCAAGTTTATCCGCGTGGGAAATGGATTTTCGCGTCCTTGGCCGCCGTAGCATGTCTGCAACGGCTTGTGTCGAGTGCCCATTTCCTTTCGGATATCATGGGAGGAGTGATGATTTCCCTGGTCATTTCGCTATGGTACTGGAAAATTCATCATCCAACTTCGTTGACGATCGAATGAATTTACCGATAGATTCGAATGCCATTTTCCCATCAGCAGCTCAAGGCGGTGCAGTAACGATTGGAAATTTTGATGGAGTGCATCGCGGCCACCAAGCGATCGTTCAGCAAGTTCGCGAGCTTGCTGACCAAGTTTCTGGACCAGCCGTGGTGTTTACCTTTGATCCACCCCCCTCTCGATTATTGCGTCCCGACTTTGCCCCGGCATCGCTAACTGGAATTGAGAGAAAGAAAGAACTGTTGACGAAGCTTGGCATCGACTTCGTCATCGTTTATCCGACTACCCAGCAGGTTTTGGATTTGGAGCCTGAGCAGTTTTTCAGAAGCGTCGTTGTGAGATCATTAAAAGCAAAGGCCATCGCAGAAGGCGAAAACTTTCGGTTCGGCAAGCAACGACGGGGCGATGTTCTTTTGTTAAAACAACTGTGCAACGAGTATGGTTTGCGTTTTTCATTGCTCGAGCCACAACAGGATCAAGGAGAATGGATATCCAGCACTCGCATTCGCTCGCTCCTTGAAGCGGGTGATATCGCTGGTGCCAATCGTCTCCTCATCGAACCGTATCGCATATCTGGCATCGTAGGACATGGTGCACAGCGAGGTCGAACTTTGGGATTCCCAACTGCCAATCTTGAAAGCATTTCAGTCCTTTGCCCTCCAACTGGAGTTTATGCAGGTCGAGTCACTGGCTGTTGTGATATCCAAAAAAGTTCTTTTTCCTCGCCGAGCCCTGTCGGCATGCCTGTCGCGATCAACATTGGCCCAAATCCAACCTTCGGTGATGCCCGCTTGAAGGTGGAAACACACATTATTGGTTACGCTGGCGATCTCTACGATTGCGAAATTGCAATCGAACTCTTTGCGAAGCTTCGCGACGTTCATAAGTTCGAATCCAAAGAGCAATTGTTAGTCCAGCTCAATTGTGATATCGAACGGGCCAGAGCTTATGCCACCCAAAAAATCAAAAAAAGTTAGGCCAGAAGCCTATCCCATTTAATTTATATTGATTGCGAAGCGTAAAAGAGCACAATAGGGACCTAACGCCACTTGGTTCCGCCTTGATTAGGCATCCGCTTAAAACACGTGCTTTATTCATTTGATTTGCGTACTTTTGGAGCAAGTAACAAGGATCCGGCGACCATTACGTACTCGGCGTTAGAGTAAAGAATCATTTACTTGTTTTTATTTTTCTATTCGCTGGACATTTAGCCACTTGTGAAAATATGCACTTGCGGTGGCCTGGTATTTGCTAGCGGTGGAAGTGTGAGTCACGGTGCGCAATCTCTCCGCACCGCGGTTCACAAGAATTAACTAGATATGCTTGAGAGAATGAACTTCGAGGCGGAGTTGGAAATGATTAAAACGGCGGGTTTAGTGATTTTTTTTCTGGCGATATTATGTACGGGGTTGATAGCACAAGACGCTGCAACCTTATCGGCACCCGGAGGAGAGCCGCCAGCCGCGGTCGTGGCGGCACCTGAGGTAGGTACTACAAACGGCGATCAAGCGTGGATGTTGATGTGCTGTGCGCTAGTCATGTTGATGACACCTGGTCTTGCTTTTTTCTACGGCGGCTTGGTGGGTCGAAAAAACATTTTAAGCGTCCTAATGCAATGCTTTTTGTGTATGGGGGTTGTTAGTATTCTCTGGGTAGTTGTCGGGTTTAGCATCGCTTTTTCTGCGGACGACAAGGGTTTTGGCGGTTTCATGGGCAACCCCATGACACACTTTATGTTGAACGGCATCTCTTTCACGGACCCTTGGAAACCAGTTGATACCTACAGTACGAGCATAAGCCAACAGACGTTTATGGCATTCCAGATGATGTTTGCGATCATCACACCCGCGCTAATTATTGGTGCCTTCGCAGAACGGATGAAGTTCCTTGCCTTTATGATTTTTGTGCCGATTTGGTCTTTGCTGGTGTATTGCCCGATTGCTCACTGGGTATGGTTCGGACCGGAAGGTTTCTTCGGCCTGGGTTCATTTAACAAAGATGCAGTCTCGGTCGGGGCGTTAGACTTCGCGGGTGGGACGGTTGTTCACATCAACGCGGGTATTGCTGCCTTGGTTTGCTGTCTCGTTGTCGGACCACGTAGGGGCTTTCCAAAACAAATGACGCCTCCGCACAATTTGCCTTTCGCTGTTCTCGGAGCGGGGCTCTTGTGGTTCGGCTGGTTTGGATTTAATGGGGGTAGCGGCCTTTATGCTGGTGCCCAAGCAGTACGGGCGTTTGTTACGACCCACATGGCCGCTGCTACCGCTGGGGTAACCTGGGCGGTGATTGATTTAATACGAAGCGGAAAGCCTACAGCACTTGGCATGATAACAGGTGCCGTTGCAGGATTGGTTGCGATTACCCCTGGCGCAGGATTTGTAGATGTAGGTTCCGCAATGCTTATCGGAATTGGAGCTACACTTTTCAGCTACTTCTTTGTTGCAATCGTAAAGCCGGCCATGAAATACGATGACTCGCTCGATGTATTTGGTGTGCACGGTATTGCAGGCATATGGGGTGCAATTGCTACGGGTATATTTGCAATTAGTGGGTACGGCATCGATTTGAAAGGCGGACCACTGGCACCTGAAGGCAGTATCAATCAAGTTTTTCTGCAGTGCAAAGCGGTTGGTTTTACAATTGTTTACTCTGGTGTTGTGTCGTTCATCTTGCTCAAGCTTATTGATTTCACGGTAGGATTACGCATTAGCGAAGATGGTGAAAAGATGGGACTTGACTTGAGCGATCACGCTGAAACGGCCTACACCGTTTCCTAATCTCATGCAAACTGGGTGTCAACACTTTAAGGCTCGACGACTGTCGAGCCTTAAAGTGCAACGGAGACTCAATCGAGAGGGGCAAGTTCCAAAATAGATGCTTCTGGCATACAGCCCCATCGATATGGATGAATGCCAGAAATTCCCCTAGATACGTGCATCAACGTTTCTCCCTTCGAAAACACTCCCGAAGCATAGCGTGCCCCATACCGACTGGGGGCAACGACTGGACCGATCACAGGAAACCGAATCTGGCCGCCGTGAGTGTGGCCGCACAGCAATAGTTTGCAGCGATTCGCGATAGCCCACGCAAATTGGTCCGGTGAATGCGATACCCCAAGCCGCCAGGAGTTCTCAGTGGATTCAATAGCAGCCTCCGATTCGGTTCTAGAAGGATGCCTTTGGAACCATGGCAATTCGTTACCCATCAAATGGATCGAAGTATTTCCCTTTATTGCGAGCGCATTCGAGATGCCCAAGTCAGTCCAGTCCATGCCGCAGAATTCTTCGCAAACAGCGGTCGGGATAGGCAAGCGTTTGTCGTGGTTTCCTAGAATGAAATACTTTCCCAACGGAGCAGAAAGACCATCAAAGACAGGCCGAATTTGCTGCAAAGCCGTTTCATAGTCAACGATATCGCCTGAGAGGACAATCAGATGGGGCGACTGTTCGGATAACCAATCGATCGCCAGTCGATAAAATGTAGTCGACAACTGCCCTGTCAAATGAACGTCGGACAAATGCGCTATTCGTAGTCCGTCCAAGTCATCTGGAAGACTATCTATAAAGAGTCGTTTACGATTGCGTTGCATCGAAACAATTTGATTGCCAGGAAGCTTAGCCATTCTCCGAAAGCTAGGCCCTATTATGTACAATGCAGCATTGCTTTCAGGATGCTGTAGCTGTCGCAGGTCCTCCGACTCCAGGAGTTCAAATCGCTTTTTAGATATCGCAAACTGAGGGCGATCTAAAATCCAAAACGGGGCAACAGCGATTGCAAAAAGGATCGCTATTATCAGATACGATTTTGTAAAGACGCTGAGCTTGCCCCCAAAATTGCCAGCTTCAATTAAGCCAGTAATCCCATGGATTTGAAGCTCGATCAGTAGAAGTCCCAAAGGGATCAATCCGCACGCCAAGACGATAGCCTTCTCCGTACGCTTGATGGTCTTGCGTTTAAATCCAGTTGCGTTAATTCGATTATAAAGCCAGATCCAAAGTCCAAAGTGCCCCAGCAGTGCGATGGCCAGAATCGCGCCTGGCAGCAAATAATCGAAGACCAAGCTCGTTGCCGGAATCATTCAGTGGGTTGAGGACGGTAGTCGATAAGCGTTTCTGTTACGCTAAGTAGTTGATCCAGTCGAAACGGCTTGTAGAGAATGGCTTTGGGATGCAATCCGGATTGACGAGCTTTAACGATCGAGTGTCCTGGGTCGTATCCGAAACCGGTCATCAAAGCTATCGGCACATGAGTCATGAGTTTCTGCAAGCGAAGCATCAATTGATAGCCCGAGTAGTCTGGCAGTTTGATGTCCGAAATGATCACATGATAGGGTTCATCGAGGCAATTTCGCACCATCGAAACAGCTTGATCGCCTTCGTGGGCCGTTTCTACCGTGCAGCCATATCGTTCGAGCAACGCATGAGCATCATTTCGCACTTGCTCGTCCGCATCCACAACGAGGATACGTTTCCCTTGTAATTTCGTATGCCTCTCGATTTGACAGCCAGCCGGACTGACGTCGGTTGGAGCAAGTGTTTGGCCAATTTCTTGGATCGACCGTTTGATACTTCGGGCTTTTGCCAATACATCTCTCAAACGAGAAACCGTTTCTGTGTCGTGGCCAATATACTTCTCCATCAAATGGACTGCGTCCAGCAGCAGGTCGTCGATCGGAAGCGCAACTGCAGCATGAATTGCTTCGCAACTTTGCTGTGCCGCGTTGGTTCGTTGTGCGACCAGTAGTTCTAAAGTATTGAGTGCTACGGCCACATCGCGTGCAAAGATCTCAAGGAATTGCTGATCGCTCGGAGAAAACGCATCCAGCATCGGGCTCTCTACGTTGATGGTGCCGATCACGTTTTCGTGCAACAGAATTGGAACGGTTAGAGAGCTCCTCGCTCCTTTAAACGCTTCCAGGTATTTCGGATCCTTGGTCGTGTCTCGACAGAGATAACTTTTACCGCTCGCTGCTACATAACCTGTTACGCCATGGCCCTGAGGACTTGCCATCAATCGTCTGTCTGCGGCGGTCTGAGCAATGCCAACTGAAAGCAATGGGATTAGGTTTCCAGTCGACTGTTCCAGAAGCCGAATCTCGATAACCTCAACATTGAGCAAATCCTGAGTGTAGTGCCGAATGTTGTCCTTTAGCAAATCGATTCGCTGTTCGACATCCATCGCGAAGATCTCATCCGGCTTGAGATCCGTAAGTTTGGCACCCGCTTGATGGATTGCTGCAAGTTTTTGTTCTTGCAAGATCTCTTCTGTAACGTCGCTAAGTGTGACTACGATTCGGTCGATGTCATTTACGTTCGAATCATTTGACATTCCACCTGCATAACTGGCCAACGGCGCTGCGTGAATGTGGTAATAGTTCCCTTTTTGAGTTTGAAGGGTCGTACTGGCTTTTCTACCGCTAGAGAAACATGTTTGAAGTGGACACAATCCAGTGCCAACAATGTCGGGATTGGCCAACGCGGAATAAAAATTTTCGCCAGTACGATCAACACCGCCGAACCATTGCTGAAAACACTGATTGGCCCATAGGATGGTCAATTCGCCTCCCAAAATGGCAACCCCATCAGGCAAACAGTTCAACACGTCCTCGGCCGCTATGCCTGCTACGCTGATTTTCGCCACCCAAGCCTCCAGAACATCATTCGAATCAGTTCAAATAATCTTGTGCTAAAGTACTTAATAGACAACCCTATCTTATACAAATTAGTGAAGATAACTGAATCGTAACACGTTGGCTCTGAATATCGATCCAAAGATTGAAATAATTCCAAGAACTTTTCCATGGTCCGCCTCATCCGACGATTCGGTCACTGTCCCACGATCGGTTGATGCTAAAGGTACTGTTGATGTCCAAGTTCGGTCAGTTGCTTTACGGCTTCGCGAACTCTCTCTTCTTCGGATTTTGGGGCAACTAAAGTTGCATCGGGAGTGTGAACAACAATCGTATCGTTCATTCCGATTGTCACAATCAAGTGATCCGGTTCAGACCGAATAATATTGTTTGTGGAATCGATCGACAAAAACGGACCATCGACCGCATTTCCCCGTTCGTCCGGAGCAATCAATCTCGCTATGGCTTGCCAGCTACCGACGTCGTCCCATGCAAACGGTGCTTCGATGACCACTACGTTTTTGTGACGCTCCATCACCGCGAAGTCGATCGACTTGCCTTGGATTTTTTCGAAATGCTCCGCAAAGTTTTTCTGGAAATTGGCGGTTCCTATGTCACGGGCAATGCTTTGAACATGAGCGTGCATTTCGGGCTCATACTCTGCCAATGCTTGCAGAATCGTGCTGGCTTTCCAAAGGAAGATCCCGCTGTTCCAGTAGAATGTGCCCTGCTCTACATATTCTTCTGCAGTCTTTCGATCGGGTTTTTCCCGAAATCGATCTACTTTAAAAGTCGAGGTACCGGGTTCACCAATAATCGCTTCACCTCTCTGAATGTAACCAAAGGATTCAGCCGGATAGCTTGGCCGTATGCCGAATGTAACAATTCGCGTCGGGTCGCTTTCCACGAGTTTGGCTGCAGCTCGAATCGCTCTGTGAAACTCAGACCTCGGTTCAATCACGTGATCCGACGGCATGACGACCATGATGCCATCTTTGTCAGCGGCTTGGACCAAGGAGGCTGCAACACCGATACAGGGCGCTGTATCTCGCTTAAATGGCTCGCCAATGATGTGTTCAATCGGCAAATTGGGGAGCTGTATCGCTACGGCATCCGACAATTGCTGATTGGTCGCTACCAAAACGTGCTCGCTCGACACTAAGCCCTGAAGCCTATCGAATGTTGTTTGCAACATCGTGCGTTGCCCACCCATTTTAAGCAGTTGCTTAGGTTTGATTTGACGACTTGCGGGCCAAAAACGGGTTCCGGAACCGCCAGCCATGATGACTGCATGCAGCATGAAATTACCTCGAATGTGCTAAGCAAAATAGGTGTCGACCAAAATGCTAGAAGACTTTTGAATTTTCATCCGTACTTCTTCCGCGTCTAGTGCCCAATGTGGGTTAATCTCCACTTTCACGCTAGGGCTTACTGTCACGCCCGATTGTTCTAACCAGCGTTTATGTTGTGCAACGATTGCATTTCGAGAGGTGCTCGGAGTGTCTGTTGAAGCCCCTTCGGCGTTCTTTACCGGCGCAAACACATCGGCAGCGTCGCCTTCCACGACCATCGTTCTGTCCGCGAGGGGGAGCAGATCGAATACAAATCGCTCGAATTTTATCGCGTTCGGGGTCGATGTTTTTTCAATAATTCCATCGTCGTTGAGAAATGGCACGGCCTTTAATGCTCGATGGAACGGCAAGCCAGCGGCATTTTTTGCCGATGCAACCAGGAAGCCCAAATCCAATACATGGACTGCGATGTTCCCTGCCCAAAGACTCAACTCTCCGTCGGCATTGGTTTGATTAGCAGCTTCGTCGGGCAGATCGCTATATTCAATAATGTGCGTTCGACCATCGATCGATACCACGTTTCCAACCTTTTCTTTTCCAAAACGTTTCTTGACTACGTGGGTAGTCATTTGCGAACTAGATAACAGGTGGTAGCCAATCAAGAGTGGATCACACGCTCGGACCAGCGGATTGTCGACCTGCGCATAAAAAAAATGCTCAATGCCACGATCGGATGCGGATTTTAAAATACCCTGGCGATCAAGAGCGGAAACGATTCCACCATGACCATCGGGGCTAAGCGCAATAGTGGATGCTGACTCCATTAATACCTTGCCCGTTGAAGCATCAATGGCTGGCATCGTTCCTTGGCAAAAGACTACGAGCTCCTCTTTATTTAAACCCAACGAATGATGGTTATTGAAGTACTCACGCGTCTGAAGATCCGTAGCGGGACTCGTCATAACGTAAAAGGGAATCGAAACCGAGTAGCGTCGCGCGGCTCCTCGAAGTGAGTCTGCATGCATGGCAAAGAGGCTTCGATTGGAAACAGGACCGATTTGAAACATGCCTTTGGGAAGTTCAAAACCAAGCCGCGTACCTTGACCGCCCGCAACCAGGATCATTCCGATCTTGCCATCACGGATCGCTTGCTCCCCGCATTCCCGGGCTTCATCCTTTGAATATTTCGGACTCGGGTGATTCAAACGAACAGCCGCTGGCGAGATAGCCTTGCGAGAAAGTTCGGCCCAGTCTACTGCTTTTTCAACCCCTGCAAAAAGATTCGCAAGCTCTTGAAAATCTATCGACTGGATTTGGTTCGCAAAATGACTGCGATCATCCGCGCCGAGTTCATTCCAAAACTTGAACAGGTGTGCATGTCCGAAATCATGCACTTTTTGCATCCAGGCTTCCATTGCTTCCTGCATGGTAGGTTCCTTGATCGAGTCGTGACTATTTTTTGACGTCCAGTAGTTCTAATTCGAAAACAAGCACTTCGTTTGGATTGATTCCTGCCTGCGGTTGGCCTTGTTCCCCGTAGCCCAAGTTGGGTGGCAGAGTTAAGATCCATTTATCACCGACCTTCATTCGCTGGAGAGCTTCTGTCCAACCTGGAACGACGCCACTCACCGGGAACGACGCAGGTTGATTTCGCTTGATCGACGAGTCGAAAACGGTCCCATCAACTAATTTTCCTTCATAGTGACAAACGACAGTATCTGTAATTGTGGGCTGTTTTCCCGATCCAGATTTGAGCACTTGGTATTGCAAGCCGGTCTTGGTTGTTTGGACGCCATCTTTCTTCTTGTTCGATTCGAGATACGCGTTCGACTTTTCCAAGTTTTGCTTGGCCGTTTCAATCATCTTGAGCTGCATGCGTTGCTGAAGCGATTTCATAGCTTCTTGAAACTGCGGCGGTGCGAGCTTTGGCTCTTTTTTGCTTAACGCATCCAACAAACCAAGTAAGAATTCCTTGGTTTCGAAATCCTTTTCACTGAATCCGCTCTGAGCGAGATCGCTGCCGATATTGAACCCGATGGCATAACTGGATGGATCCTTAAGGGCCGCACTGGCTTGAACGATCGGTGCCGGTACAGCCCCACCTACTTTTTCCTGCGCATGGCAGTGCATCAAACCAAATACCAGCACCGTTGAGAGGGTGACCGTAGCTCTAAGCAACATGTGTAAAATTATCCTTCGAAGCGGAAGTAAAGCGAAATTAGCCTTGGAATAGAAATGGGTACAATTTCCAAGCACTCAGATTACCCAACAGATTGGCTTGTTTACAGGGCAGTTATGGACGAAATCCGGCCCAAAAGCGATTTATTTGTTTCAATTGCTAAACTGATTATTCATGGGCAATCGCGTTGGTGTTGTAAGTATTGCTGCGGTGGACATTGCGAAAAACAGTTCGAAACCAGACTGTTTTTCGTAACCCGACGCGTAAGCGAGGGATTTTACTCGTCCCTCGCTTACGCGTCGGGTTGTGAATAATCCGGGTTAGCGCGACGTCCGAAATGCACATACTACCAGCTTTGCAAAGACGACAGGTAGGACTTCTTCCAACGAAAAAACCCAAGGGAAAGCCCCCTGGGTCTCGCAAGATTTTGTTTGCACACCATTAGGTACAGATAGGTACTGATGAGCTTTCTACCAAGTGTACTCGGCACCAACCGAGAAGCCTTGGAGCGTGATCGCAGCATCGTTATCAATCCTTGCTACTCTATTGAAACTCTGCCCAAAATCTGTCGGAGGGACGGAGTTGAAATTGTTGGTCGCGAGGGCAACGTGGTCGACGTAGATAAATTGATATGACGAGCGGAAGGCCCACGAGTGGTTCAAACGATACGACACCTGCGGCGATATCTGGGTGACGGTAGCGACCCGATTCGCCAAAACTTCTTCTGCAAAGGTATTCGTGAGCGAGTTAGCCGAAATCTCCGTGATTTGATGGGCACGATTATTATACAAACCAGTCTTTCCCTCGACGCCGAGCTTCACACCGGGAATAATGTTGTACCAAAGATCTGAACCGACTTGAAAACCGACCAACGAGTTCTGAGTGTTAACGGTATAGTCCAAAAAGCGCGGGCCGTTGTTAGCGGCGGTATTGTTGTTTTCACCGCGTGCTGTGAACCTAGCTTGTTCGTCCATGTCCAGATAGCGGACACCCATCAGAAAGCTACCTTGGAAAAATCCGGCGGGCTCAGCCCATCGGCGTCTCAAATTGATTTCGCCGTTGTTCAATGTGGATGAATAGCTCAAGGTGTGCACAAAAGATCGGTCCGAGTCGTCGAATCCGTTAGCTGGGAGGGCTCCGAAGTTACTCAGGAACGAAAATAGATTCGGTAATGCGGATGTGGCTGAAGCCGATTTTTCCCATTTATTCAACCCAAAGTAAACGAGCTCAAGGTTGGAACCTGGCCCAACTTGGACATTGGCTTGCACGCCAAATCCGGCTCGAAGATCATTCAGTGGAACATCGCTGGTACCGAGGACAAAGTTGTTGCTTCTGGCTCCGAGCGAGGTTGTATTGAAGTTCGATGCGGAGCTGGTTCTCGACAGAAAGATCGCTTCTGCGGAAACGTCAAACCAACGTTGAGTCGCGATTCCGCCTTCACCGTAGGGAAGCAGCGTGCCTCGACATCCCTCTAGTCGACGTCGCACGGCGGTAATTAGCGAGCACGGATAGCGACCAAATCGGTCACAAGGCCCATCGCATTGATCACTGCTTCCTTCAGGACCACATGGCGTCCCGTCTGGTCCATAGGGGACCTGTGTCAAGTTGGGATCCGTCTCCCTCCCCATTTGCATTCCCATGGAAGGGTCCATCGAGGGATCGCCCGCCATTCCTGGAGGAGGCCCGGGGATTCGGTATGAAGCCGGCCCGATTTGAGGTTGGCCTTGTCCCATCATGCGAGGGTCAAAACTCCCAGGCTTTTGAGCTTGAAGAGGCCCGCTAAGTGAAGCGAGTGCCAGTCCGGCGAATAGTTTTAGTTTCCAGCCTTTGAGCAACTTCATTGAAATCTCTCCAACGCAAATTTGCGACTGCGGCCTCTGGTTGACTTCAGAAACCGCAATTCCCCCATTGGAACAGATGCTTTGGACACCTGCTGGTCGGCACTGTTATGCCTTGAAACCGTCGAATAATCGGCTTGGCACGCCTGTTCATTACAACGGGAACGTGCGGCAAACCCGATACCACCGACATTATCGGCATCACCCGTACCAAAAGTTCGCTGAAAGAATGTGAATTCTCGTTACAGCCCGCAAAATTCCCCGAAACGCACCTGCTGTCGCTTAGCATGCAAATTAATGAGTCAAGGTTCAGGGGGTTTCGGGAACGAACCCAACGACGCGAGACCGAAACTTAAATCCGACTGCGAACCATGTAATGACCCGATTCGTCCATGTGGACTTGTTATTTCGGCAACAATCCTAGCGCCGCCTCTGATGGCCGTGCGATCACGTGACACGCAATCAGTTTTCCGAGGCCCTCGACGCGCGGTTTTGCAGCTTCGATCGCAGCATTCACCGCTGCCACGTCGCCTCGAATAACCACCGTTATGTAACCGCCTCCCAACTTTTCTTTACCAACGACTTCAACCGACGCCGCTTTACATGCCGTATCAATCGCTTCGAATACTGCCGTGAAGCCTTGAGTTTCAATAAATCCGAGTGCTTGGCTATGGGACGCCATCTGTTTTTTATCTCCAAAAGAGTCTGAGGAAGTGGTTTCATGCGATTGGGCAATCGGTCGCTTCACGACAGATTGCTCAATCAATACGCTGAATTCGTCGGGGCTCAAGATAGCACGCAAGGCTTGTTCGTCCGGCCTGTTGATCAATCGGACCATCGATTTCGGAGCCGAATTCGCATTGGTGGGGGGATGCATAGTATTCACTGCATGTAGTCCTGCCTCAAGCGCTGACTGGACATGGCTGGTTGAGCCTGCTATTTTGATTATGGAACCATTCATGTCGTTCCATTCCGCTTGGAGGACAATTATCTGAGCCGCTTTGGACATTTGGTCGAGTGCCACCAAAGCTGCCGCCCATCCCGACGTTTCTAGTATGCCGATTGCATCGAGCAACTGACTTGCCGAATCTGTGGACTTCATCCACTCAACGGGATTCGAAAGTGTGCTTTTGTTCATTGCTTTGGAGCCATATCGCTGAGAGGAAGGTGCCGGTAGTAGGACTCAAGACAATAGATTGCAAAACAAGTCGCATACAGTCTACCGCCGCCGCTTTCATGTGGGTCCCCGCCGGGTGGCCAACTGCCCTTTTCTCTACCGGAATTGATTTGCAATTCAGGTAACACGTCCTTCATTACATCATTCCATTCCTTCCAAAAACGGCCACCCACATGATGCAGCGAGGTCGTCGCATAGTACCAATAGTAATAAGAAATACGACCCTTGTCTTTGGAAATGGGTTGACTGCATAGAAACTCGGAACCGCTTTCAATACGCGGGTCTTTAGTGTTCCAACCCAGATACAATCTGCATAGAATGCCCTCGGCCGACATAGAGGGTGTTCCAGTAGAATATGCTTGGTACGCATATCGCTCACCGTCTGGATTGACTTGATTCGATCGAGGACCATATCTTTGAACCGAATCTAAAAACGCATTGATCCGTTCCAATACTTCGCTGTCGACATCCAAGCCTGCCATTCGTGCAGAGATGAGGGCCATGACGTACCAACCCGTCACGCTGGTATCACCACCTTCTCGGGGTTGGTATCGCCATCCGCCGTTTTTCCCTTGCGACTTTTCTGCGTAACGAACAGCTTTTTGCGCGAAGTCACGGATTTCTGGATCGCCTGTCATGCCGTATAGTTCGCAGATGGCAATCGTGCATTGGGCTTGTGCGTAAGTACGCTGATTACCCGCAGACTGATCTGCAAAGAAGCCATCTTTGTCCTGAAATCTCTTGATAACACCCATACCTTTGAACACATTTTCTTTGTACGTACCCGATTTGTGTGTGTTTCCTGCTCCCATGAAAGCGAGAAGTGCCATGGCGGTTGCCGCCGGCTTGTTTTCGGTGACACCTCCGTCGTTATACGGACCGACTAAACTCCATGAACCGTCTGAGCGTTGATTTTTTGCAAGCCATTTCAAGCCCGCTTCCACCGCGTCCTCGGTCCCTGGTGTGCCACCGTAAGCTCGCAGCAATGCATCCTTCATCGGTCCCGTTCTGCCTCGCAACCCATTGCTGAATGAAACGGGAACAACCAGATCTGCTCGTGTAAGCGAAGGCGTAAAGTTGGGAACCACTATCTCAGTCAATGAGAGGTCAGGCACCGCTGCCAAAGCTGGACTCGCCTCAAGCTCGGCTGAGTCTGCTTGCATTTCAACAACCGAAATTTCTTCGCCATTGTCGTCGGCATCGCTCATGCCAGCCATCAATGAGAAAGAGGTCCGAATTTTTTGGCTCAAAGGGATCAATGCGAGTAACAGAATGATCGCAACGTGCACAACCAGACTGATTAGCCAAGAAGGCGTTTCTCGCAACGTCATTGGTAGCAACCGATTAAACAGTGAGTCCGGATTTCCCCCCTCCTGCTCGACCGACATTGATTCCATACTGGGAATTGCGACTGAGGCTGTCGAAGGAACTGGCGGTTTCACGTTGAAGTGGTTGAGAGCGTCAAATCCGCTCAATGACTTGCTTTGCAAAGAATCTGCAACGACGGCTGGAATAGTGTCTGTTGGAAATCTGAACGTCGCGGCTACTCTAGGCAGAATTGGTACGAACGGTGGCGGGAAGGGGACGGAGCTCGCTGTTGAATTTTTCGACGAATCGGCTGTAGCGGGCGGCGGCGGCACAATTGCGTCAACGATTTCCGAAGATTTTTGAGACACCGCGATAGAATTCCACTATGGCTAAAACACCGTGACGAACGCTTACTGAAACCGATCGTATCGGTTGTCCCGATTGAACGATTAGTTGGGCATTCGATAGTATATTCCTGACATTAAATGTAGGACATGGCTAGGGTACATTCAATCAACTACCACACGAATTAGCTTCAACGCGATTAATTAGCGCCGTTGAGGGCTAATTTCCTAGATCCGCTAACGCCCCAGGGCCTGCGTCCTCATGTCGGTTTCTTGCGCAGGTCGAGCCACTCGCTGTGGAATGTTCCTGGCATGTCCGTTCGCTGGTAAGTATGCGCTCCGAAATAATCCCGCTGGGCCTGCAACAGATTCGCTGGCAAACGAGCCAACCGGTAACTGTCATAGTAGGCAAGTGCTGTTGTAAATGCTGGAGCTGGTAGTCCCAAGTGAGTTGCTGCCATTACCGCTGCTCGCCACGACTCTTGGGCCTGCTCAATCGCTTGCTTGAAATAAGGGTATAGCAACAGATTTTCTAAATCGGGTTGTGCATCAAACGCTTCCTTAATCCGATCGAGGAATTGAGCTCGGATGATGCAACCACCTCGCCACAGCAACGCGCAATCGCCATAGTTCAAGCCCCAATTATGCTCTTTGCTGGCTTCCTGCAATTGGACAAAGCCTTGTGCATAGGAGCAGATCTTCGAGGCATACAGCGCTTGTCGTACTGCTTCGATGAAGGCTTTTTTGTCCCTCACGAGCTTCTTGACCGCAGCATCGAAGAGGCTGTTGTGTGAAATTGCAGGAACTGGCAGTATCTTGCTTGCGCGAACCCGGGCTTCTTTGATCGACGACAATGATCGTGCATAGACAGCAGTCGTGACCAAAGTCGACGGTACTCCAAGATCCAGCGCGAGCTGACTCATCCACTTTCCGGTTCCCTTGGCTCCGGCAACATCGAGAATCTTATCGACGAGAAACCCGTCTCCACCCTGATCGTCTTTGGCGCTGAAAATGTCCCTGGAGATTTCAATTAGGTAACTTTGCAATTCCCCTTTATTCCAATCCGAAAAGACATCGTAAAGCTCATCGTTGGAAAGCCCAGCAGCTTCCTTTAATAAAAAATAGGCTTCGCATATCAATTGCATGTCGCCATACTCGATGCCATTGTGGACCATCTTGACATAGTGTCCCGCACCGCGAGGACCAACCCATTCACAACATGGGATGTCATTGTTCGGTCCGACCTTAGCCGCAATCGATTGGAAAATCGGTTTGATGGTCTCCCAAGCTGCTTTGCTTCCACCCGGCATAAGACTAGGGCCTTTCAATGCCCCCTCTTCGCCGCCGGATACACCCGCTCCAACGAACAACAATCCCTTGCTTTCAACATACTGTGTTCGTCGTTCCGTGTCGGCAAAGTGCGTGTTGCCTCCATCGATGATGATGTCGCCCGGTTCAAGGTGCGGGAGCACTTGCTCGATCAAATCGTCCACCGC
>JAYVPE010000357.1:0-19521 GCA_043757575.1 Pirellula sp. | reverse complement strand
CTAGCATCAAAAACTTGGTCTCAAGTGGCCTTTTTTTCGACTGCCAAAACAAATTTTTCGGCTGCCAGGCTGGCCTTTTTTTCGACTGCCATTTCCAACCGTCTTTAACACCCTGACTTTGCAACACGTGATCCACCTCGCTTTGCTGGAAACCAGACGCTTCCAACATGGCAACTTGCAACTGCTTTACCGTCACTAGCTCCACAATTTCGACTACCGATCGGACCTTCATAGAACATTCAAACTTCATGACAATCACTCCTTGAAACATAGGAAACACTGAGAAACAAACTAACTGGGTAGTCCGACTATGCCTGCTTGCGATTGCGATAAATAGCCAAGATCATCTCTTCCTCTGGCGACAGACCGCTTGGCTTTGACTCAGACGCGGCTTGATTTACAATCGACTGTTGAATCGGTTCACCCGTTTGGATCGGTTCCGCTCGCTCTGGTTGATCCACGAACGATGGAAGTCGTCCTACCGCGTTGACTACTTCCGAATCGTCGCAATGGGTGTACAGATTCAGCGTCATTCGTACGTCCGCATGTCGCATGGCTGTTTGCGTAACCTTGACGTTCACCCCCGCCCGAACAAGCAAAGTTCCAAAAGTGTGTCGAAGAGCGTGAAAATCAACCGACCTGCCTTTCTCGTCAGTCTTCTGGATGCAAGCGGCTGCAAGATCATACCCCATTCGATTTTTGCCCTTCTGAGGCATGTCCAGAAGCTTGTCAGTGCCTCTTAGGTTTCTTTCCTTAACCCATGACTCCAGCTCATCCGCCAGCTCTTGCTTTATCTGAATGGTGTTACCGTTGCCGTTCTTCTCGTATGATGCCTCTAGCTCAATTTTCGGATTGACTCCAAACGTTAGACGACGCACTTCCAATGTTCGAAGCTCGGACCATCTCATGCCCGTAAACAGTAGACATTTGTAAATTAGTACCCACTTCTGACCGTCTAAAACCTTCCGTCGAAGTTCCTTCGGGTTTCGAGCTAGACAGTCACGACAATGGTTTGCGTACACCTCAATGTTTTCAAGCGTGATCGGGTTAGATCTCCATCGCTCCTTATCCTTGCATCCGATCAATCGCCGCTTACCATACTCAGCCAACGTCCTGAGCCTTGCGACTCGAAAAAGGTCTCTCAGTTCCGCCTCGCCATACGCACGACGATGCTTTCGTATATCACGCTTTAGATGTTTTGGTCTTGGTGCATCCAATATGGGGTTCGTCTCAATGTCACCTCGTTTCACCAGCCACTCGAAAAAGCCGAAGCCATACTTCCAGAGTATCAATCGCGTGGCGGCTGCTTTGTCGGGCCGCTTACCATCTTTCCCAGGCTCGCCGATCTCGCTAAACCAAGCTTGGATCGATTTAGAATCGATCTCATCAATACACGTTATCCCACACTTTCTACCGATCAGCTTTAGCCGTCCTGAGAGGTCACCCAACGTGGATTCCCGCAACCCCTCAGCTCTCTTATAACTGATGTATCGGACCACTAATGTTTCATACTCATTTAGGTTCAATGTCATACTAGAAACTCCCTAAAACCCTAGAAAAACGTTGAAATAGGCATACCGTTAGACAGTTTTGGTACACCTGGAAAACTTTACTCAACCGATCAAACGATGAACGGTTCTCTCACTTCACCACGGATTTGGTCCTGCAACTTTTGTTGCTCGGACTCTGATAGCAACGCGAAGATGCGAAGCCTTTGTGCGTCGATAACCATGACGGCTTGTTGCCATAAATCGATTAAGATTTCGCTGTTGCTCATCCGAGTTTCCTCGCGACTTCGATCGCTTCGTCGAGCTTCGGATCGTCGATATAGATCTTAGTAATCTCGATTCCTGAATGGCCCATCATTTGGCTTGCTAGCTCCACACCAACCGCCTTAGACGTTACTGTACAATAGGCATGACGCAAGCGATTTGGTGCCCATGGTTCTATCCCGTTGCGAGTACACACAGCCCTGATTGAATGCCCGTAACTTTGCGTGTCGTAGCAAGTCCCTGGTTGCTTTTTAGGGTTCTTTGCGACGTTAGTGCCGGGTGAATTTCCTTCGTTATTAGGGGTTTTTCGGTTCGAATGCCGTTCCTCCAACCGGCGTTTGGTAGCTTCCATGGGAGAAAAGCAATAGTCATCCGTCCCGCGAAGCATGAAAGGACGAAGTACAGCTTGAGCTTGCTTTCCAAGCGGGATGATTCGTGTCTTACCTCGGTATGCGGTCTTGTGTTTGTCAAATCGCAATAACCAAACCCCCTTTGAATCCTCCAAGGTTCTGTCAATCATCCCAGGCGTTATTCTGACAATCTCCCCCGGTCTCGCACCGCATAGCAGTTGTAGCTTGACCATCGCAGCAACCACATGATTGAGATGCGGTAGCGTAGCTTCCACCAACTCCGTTGGCACCGAAACAACTGGCATCCTCTCAGGTGCTTCCGTCCGACCATACTTCAACGGCTCCACTGTCTTCAGAGATTCCAGGATGGAAACTGGAATGAGAGATTTGGAAGTCCCCCACTTGAAAACTGCACGCAATCGCTTCATCTGGACGTTGATATACGAACGCGAACGCCTACGTATTCGACGGGTTCCATCCTTCTTTCTAACCTCGTACGGTTCAGTTAGTGAGAACCTGATAGCCTCATACTGCAATGGTCCGAAATCGACGGCCAATGTATCTCCGTAGAGCTTTCGAAGGACAATCAATACAGGCTTGAACCTCAAAAGCTCCGAATTTGGACCCGTCCCGTAGTATTCGTTGCAATGACGAATGAACGCGACAAGCAATTGAGCAATAGACAATTCGCTCGCGGCAACGCGAAATGCACCAGAACACCCCGACGCGAAGTATTCCATTTTCAGCCGGTGATACTCTGTCTTGGATTTAGCCGAATTGAACTTGCCCAGGTAGTAGTCCTTACCACCCAACGTAACAACAGCGTTGCCACTGGCTTTGTGTAAACGGTATTCGGGACCGTCCGACGTGATAGACCGACTGAGCTTTGTTACCTTCCCAGTCGATTCAAATTCTTCCACAACTTGGTCGTAGTACGCTTTGCTTTCTTTCGTACCGTGCTTCCCAAGATAATGATCCTTACCGCCTAGAGTGACGACGGCTTGGCCGGTTGCCTTGTGCAACCTATAAGTAGGTCGACGCATTGATACCCCTTTCGGGTGGAATGGGCAAATGCCGGTAGTTATCCGGTAGTTACCGTTTCTCTTTCAAATCAATCACGCCGGGCTGCGGTCGCCGTTGAGGATGAAACCTCATCGAAGGATAGTGTTTTGTATGGTCAATTAACCAGAAAACACAGTACACCTATGAGGGTTCGAACCTCAAACCTTCGGTTCCGTAGACCGATGCTCTATCCAATTGAGCTATAGGTGCAGCAAACATTGTTCTACTTTCTAGATTCGTTCTGGGCAAGGCCTGTCAAATTGGATTCATCCCAAAACGCCACTGAAGGAATTAAGGACTTTGTAAAGCAAGTCCTATGTTAACCAACGAAATCGTTGACCCAAATCATTCTTTAAAAAGCCAACTCGAATCCAGGAACGATCCCGGTGCTGGAGCCGAAAGCATTTGCGTCTGCACCTAAACGACGGAGGAACTGCACGTAGAGATTGCAAAGAGGTGGGTTTTTCTTTGGATCAAAGGCGAGGTGTTGACCGTGTTGAAAGCCACCACCTGCGACAATGATTGGAAGGTTCTTGTTGTCGTGGCTGCTTGCGTTACCGAGGTTACTGCCGAAAAGCACAATCGTTCGGTCAAGCAAAGTACTTCCTTCCTCGCGAGTACCTTTAAGCTTCGTAAGCAGCTCTCCAAATAGCTGCATCTGCTGGACTTCGATAACGCGAAGTTCAGCCAGTTTGACGGGGTCCTGGCCATGGTGAGAGAGGTTGTGCCAGTCCTGTGTAACACCTGCAATCACCGGCACTGCGTTGAGTCCATTCAACGCAAATGTAATAAAACGTGTCGAGTCGGTTTGTAACGCGAGGTGCATTAAATCGATCATCAACCGCACTCGCAAAGGAACCTCGACCGAATTGGCGACGTCGACCGGCGACTTGGCAGCGACCGTGGGTTTCGGTCGGCGAGACCAGTCCTGCGCTTTAATCATCCTCTGCTCTACTTCGCGGACTGAACTAAAGTACTCATCAAGCTTCTGGAGGTCCAGAACGCCGAGGCCACGCTGAAAGTCTTTAGCCTCTTCCAAAATTGTGTCCATGATACTCTGCCCCTGTTTGAGCCGTTGCACCTGTGCTTCGATCTCCATAGGAGTACCGTCGACGAACATACTCTTGAAGACGCGCGAAGGACGCTCTTCGGCAGGAATCGGCACGCCGCTTCGAGTAAAAGAGAGTCCTCGGCTTGATGAGGATGCAAGCACTAGCGATCCAAACCGAGTGTCCGGCACAAGCTGCTCGATGGCGTATTGGTCGAGGGAAATCGTGTTCTTGAAATTGTCCGCGCGAGGATGTGGGGCGGAGGTGAGATAACATAACTCGGCAGGATGTCCGCCGTCCACCTCGGGGTGGGAGAGCCCTGAGAATACCGTGAAGTCGTCACGGAACTCCCTTATTGGTTCGAGATAAGGCGTCAGTTCGTAGTCGCGCCCGTCTGTCGCTGGAAACAAATTCGGAGTGTGCAGACCGAGCGTCGTGTTGATACAAATCATTCGTCGAGGTGGCTCGATAAAAGCAGAGGCTTGTGTTGAGGAATGCCCCATCGCCTCCAATAAAGGCAATGTCATTGTGACGCCAGCGCGACGCAGTAAAGTACGGCGGGAGAATCGATTACTGGTGGTCATATTCCATTCACTTCTTTTGAAAGAGGTCGCTAGCGACAACCGCATGAACGATTGATCGCAGCCCGTAATCAGAAGCCTTGGCCTCTTCAATAATTTTGTTCACCACCTGATGATCGTGGAAACCGACAGGATGTCCAGTTGCATAGGTAACGAGTTTTTCGGTGAAGCATCGAGCAATCTGCTCGGGATGGACAAGCAGAAGTTTTTTCAGCTCGGATAGATTCGCAAACCGCTGACCGTCTGCCATCGTATCGCTGGCTTCAATCGGGCGTCCTTCGCCATATTGATAAGCGGCGAGGTATTTCGCCAGCGGTCCAATTCGGTTGTTGACCCATTCCTTTCGGTCGGCGACGACACGGTATCGCTGCCGCCAACCGCCAATAGCATCATAGTTTTCCAGTGCGAATCCAGGTGGATCGATCCGCGTGTGGCAGCCTGCGCAGTTTTCTGTCGACCGGTGTTTTGCCAATTGCTCGCGAATGGTCGTCGCGCCCCGAATGTCTGGCTCAACCGCGGGCACGTTGGGTGGCGGAGGAGGTACCGGTCTGCCTAAGATACGGTCGAGAAACCATACGCCGCGAATGACCGGCGAAGTTGTCGTACCGTTGGCTGTGACCTTAAGGACGCTCGCGTGTGTAAGTACGCCGCCTCGATGATGCTCGGGCTTAAGCATTACTTTGCGAAATGCGACGCCATGTACATCCGGAATGCCGTAATGTAATGCAAGCCTCGCATTGAGCATCGAAAAATCGGAGTCGACGATGTTTTGCAGACTAAGGTTTTCCGTGAGCATCTCGTCGAAGAAAAGTTGCGTTTCGCGTACCGAGGACCACTGCAACAGCTCCTCAAACTCCGGGTAGAGCGTCTTGTCAGGAGTCGTTGCTGAGATGTCACGCAGGCTTAGCCATTGACCAGTGAAGTTCTCCGTAAACGCTCTCGCCTTCGGATTCAAAAGCATTCGCTCGACCTGAGCGTATAGCACCTCGAGGTGGTGCAACGAGCCGTTCTGCGCCAGACTGATCAGAGTCTCGTCAGGCATCGTGCTCCAAAGAAAATAAGATAGTCGCGACGCGAGTGCATGGTCATCAAGCCTGCCGATTGGCTCTCGGAAGTAAAGGAACTTCGGCGATGCAAGCACCGCCTTGTAGCCCGTTCGCAATGCATCCGCAAACGATTGTCCATTATCTAGCGATTTGGCGACAATCTTTGAAAACGGTATCACTTCGGCCTCCGTAGTCGGACGACGAAAGGCTTTAGGGAGCAGCTCACGCAATAGCATTACAGCATCCGCGTGCGTGCCCAATTTTGGATCAATATTCCCGAAGACGCGGCGGTAACTCACTGTTGGCCATGCTTCGGGAAATGGTCCCTCGACTTCAATCCAATGAACATGCAAGCCCGGCCCAGGATAGTCCTGCATCGTCTCCTGCTTCAAATAGACAAAGGGCAAAGCAACGGGCGTGATTTTGATCGTGTCGTTCTTCGCGCTAAGTCGTTCTTCGAATTCGATGATGGCAGGTTCACCAGGCGGTGCGTCGAAGTAACCCAAGTGTCGCGAAAAGTTCCCGCTTACAACGAAATTGCCGAGCAACGCCGCGAACGGTAAAGGCCTGTCCGAGTTGTGGGCCGAGGCCGCGATCCGAAATCGGTAGCGTCCAGGTACAGGAGCTTTGAACTGCCGGAGGTCTGACGCCGAATCCCCACTGCTACGGAATAGAATTACTCCGTCGTCCCGTTTCCAAGCTCCTGCCAAGAACCACTTGGGGAGTGAATCATAGAGATCGAAACGCTCAGTCTTACTAATCAGCTTGTGAACCGGTGCGATAGCCTGGTTAATCACAGCATCGGCTGCTTCGAGATATCGCTCCATAAGTACCGGCGATATATTGAGCGACGCGCCGACGTTGTCAAAGCCATGCGAAACCCCATCTTCGGGTAACATCTCCTTCACCGACATATTGACATCGAAGAGATCGCGAACGGTGTTTTCATACTCGACGCGATTGAGTCGTCTCAAAACCACCCGCCCTTCGGTTCGCTGTGTCGCAGAAGCGTCGTCTAGCCGAATGGATAACCGTTTCACCACATCTGCGAGCTGCTCGGGTTGAGGTCGCGGCTCCTTGATGGGAGGCATTTCACCGGATTGCACTCGCGATACGATTTCGCGCCACCGATCGAAGGTCGATGGCTGAGAAAGGTCAGCATCCAGTTGGTCAAGCCGCAAATCGCTTTTGGACTCATCAGGGCCATGGCAACGAAGGCAATGCTCTTTTAAAAACGACTGGGCAATACTGGTGACACTATCGCTTTCTGAAGCTTGGAGCGAAATCTCGTTTGCTAGAAGTGTGGCATTCAAGCAAACTAACACAAGCAAAAGCGATCCAAAACGAATTAGGCTTTTCCTGCCGAGCAAGTTTTTCGTACTCCAAAACATCTAGAATCATCAAGTGAGAGTGGTAGACCCTACGCACGTCAAAAACGTCTTTCCGAAAACCTATTGTAACCCACGCAGAAGTTGGATTCCGATCCTATTCAAAGTTCAAGTTGCTCGCGTGCAATTTTCAAAAGGACATCCGCAAGCATCGGGTCAGCGCCAAGCGTTCGAGAAATCAGCCATTGCTTTTCCGGGAAACGCAATTGACATTGTAGTACCTTGTCTCGCAGTTGCTCAATCAATTCTCCTTCGAACAGCAAATGCGGCTGTACTAAAACCGTGTCGCATTCCCACGCACTTGCTTGCTCGAGAAGTTCATCTACGTTTGGTATTCCGCCAGCGAAGTAGCCGGTTTGGTATCCGACTAGCGTTAGTTGTGCCACTTTCAGTTCGGTGAATTGTCGCATTTGAGCGAGGGCTTGCTGGTCGCTTGTCCCGCGTCCTACCATCGCAAGCCCGATGCGACCCAACGGAATGGATTGTCCCGCGCAGCTAACTGTGGAACATTGCACCCTGGCACATTGCACCCTGGCACAAGCGTTCATTGGACAACAGAGTCCATCGCTTAATGCAGTTACTTCCGAATAACGAGCCTGGGACAATGCTACAACAGATGGATGTGTACCCAACGATCCAGTCTGGCCAATAACTTTGATATCGAACTGGGCGGCCGCTCGCAATACCGCATTCGGAATATCTTGTAATGCATGGCCTGCGGTAAAAAGTAAGACGGGGACAACCAGCGTTTTTTTTATTCCTTGTTGGGAAAACTGTTCGATCGCCTGTTCGATCGATGGTTCTGCCAGTTCCAAAAAGCAGCCCGAAATTTTGGCCCCGGTCGCTTGAACTTTCATATGCTCGACCAAAGCAAGGAGCTGAGCCACGCCGAATGGGTTGCGGGTGCCGTGACCCACGACCAGAATGCTTCCGAAGTCCCGACTGAACTCTGTCCAAAATGGATTACTGGCAGTTGAAAGCGAACTGTTTTGCGAAACGGAACTGCGATCGGGATTAGGTGCAACCATTGGTTCAATGCGTGGCTGAATGGGTTATTTGGGTAGTTTGGATTATGGGGAATATGACTTTATGCAGTGTTTGTGGATTGCAAGGGCTGTGACGACAACTAAGTTGCCGTCAGGGTTTCAAAAAATGTATTTTTCCTAAAGATCGACACGACAAGCACTTGCAAGGGGATTTATCGTCCAGGATTTGGTTTCTTATTTGAAAGACTGGTTGGAATAAACCACAATAGCATGACTCGTTTCAGAATTTCTTAAAGGTTATAGCGTTATGGATTCAAGATTTCGCAAGCGACAAGCTTTTCAAATCCTCCTCCGATCGGTAATTTCCATCGCTGGGACTGCGTTGCTCTTGGGCGATCGGGTGAACGCTCAATATTGTGAGCCGGTGACCTCATACCGACTGCAGACGGAGACTGTGCTTGAACAGGTTCCAGTAACGTCGATGCGCATCGAGTACGAGGAACGCATGCTCGAAAAAGAGATTGTCAGCTACCGTCCGTCCGTACAGGAACGGGTGGAAAAAAGGCAATACACAGTTCGCAAGCCGGTCATCGAGACTGCGACTCGAAACGAAACCTACACAGTATACAAGCAAGTGGTCAAAACCGACTATGTCGATGAGACGACTTATGTCAACGAGACGTCCCAGGTTGAACAGATCGTGACGACCATGCGTCCGGTCATTGAGACTCAATACCAAACCCAGCACGTCATCGTGCAAAAGCCGATAACCGAAACGGTTTATCAAACTCAAAGCTATATGGTCCAAAGACCTGTCACAGAAACGACGATGCAGACACAGCAGCAGGTTGTTCAGCGTCCAGTAACAGAGACGAACATGCTGACTCAAAACTTTGCGGTACAGCGTCCAATAACAGAAACAACTTATCAAACCCAAAACTACACTACTTTACAGCCAGTTACGACTTATCAGCCTGCGGTTGTAGATGCTGGAGGATACGTCGCTCAACACTATGTTCAACCGGGTGACGTTCGTTATCACTTGCGATTTCAAAGAGGCGGCTACGACATCAATCCGCTGAATGGCACCCAAAATTATCAACGGGGCGGGCTAGGATGGGTGCCTTACCAGGCACCGAGCCAGAACTTTGCACAGTTGCAGTACCAGCCAAATTACCAGCAGGTGGCTGTTCCTCAACAAAGCTTCATGCCCCAAACGATTTCGCAGCAGGTTCCAGTTCAGTCAACACGCCTGCAAACCGAAATGGTGCAACAGCAAGTGCCGGTGACCACAACACGGTTGGAAAATCAGGTCATTTCACAGCAGGTTCCGGTGACAAGCACGCGGATGCAATCAGAAATGGTACAGCAGCAAGTGCCTGTAACAACCACTCGTATGGAGAACCAAGTGGTTACTCAGCAAGTACCGATACAGACACAGCGAATGGAGGCTGTCCAAGAGAAGGTGATGGTTCCCACGACGGTTCAGAAACCGGTGACTCGCAAGGTCGCTAGGGAACGAATCGAATACGTTCCAGAAACACACGTCCGTCCGGTTCAGACTCAAACGACAACGTACAAGCCTGAGATCGTTTCGGAAGATGTAGTAATTAGAACGCCGATCATGGAACGCATTGTTCAGAAAGTACAGGTTCCACAACGCATCGCACGTTCAGTTCCATATACTGAAATGCGAACGGTGGCACGCACATATACTCAGCGTGTGCCAGTTGACTACGTTGGCTCGATTTTTAGTGGCTACCCAACTGTTGACCCCAGTTCCGTAGTGACAGGTGGGGCAACTCCTAATAGTGGAGCTGTAGGCCAGGCTATGGATTCGAGTAAGCCAGCGACTGTCGACGGTGCGAAGGAAGTCGAAGCGGAGAAGCCAGCAATATTGGAAGAATCTGCACTTCCTGCCCCCAAGAATTCTAACGATTCCAAAGGCAGCTTGTCGATCGGACCTCCCGAAGGAGATAAAGCTGCCAGCGAGATCAGCCGCAACAAGCCGCCTGCACCAGGGAAAATTACATTGCAGATGGACGATTGATATTCGTCCATGGGAGCCGTTGCGACTGCGGCTAGCCTGGATTGCTCGGGTTTTAAGCAATTACGCCTTTAGGTCGATGCCACGACTACCTGTCGCAGCCGCTTGCTCAATCAGCTTTACTACAGCTTGCCCTTGTTGCTTTTCCGCACTTAGCTGCTTTGAAAGGACAGCAGTGGCGATATCGGAACGAGTCTGTTCTGTTTTTTCGTATATGTTGATTGCTTGTTGTGTTACCGGTGAAATGGACATCTTGAACCACCGTGAAAGAAAAAAGGAATTAGCAAAACGGGTGACGACTTAATGAACCATGAGGTGACTTTCGCTTTCCGCATGCAATAACTTGGACGAACGTGAATTTGGGTCATGTTCGCATGTGATAATCAAATCCATAGACACTGTCCACCGCCCGGCTTCATCTCCTTGCACAACCCAGTGCGGAATCATGCAGACCGATTGATGCACCAGTTCGAATCCTCCTTCGCTTTGGCTGACCGTGGCGATAGGGAAACACCAAAGTCCGGTTGGCCGGTTGGCAGTCCATTGCACATTCGCGCCTAGCCATTGGTCAATTATTCCGATGTAGTCGGTAGACTCGATGTTTAGCACTGTGCCAAGGTGTCCCATTCGCTTGCAATGGGCGTCGTAAAAGAATCGATCGTCTGCTCCAGAAGGCAGTCCTGCAAAATTGAACTCCACGCCGAAGTCGAAAGGGCGTCCCGGCGGTAGCCCTTCGATCAAATAGGTGATTTCGAGTGCGCTGCTCCCCGCGAAGAGTGTGATCCCTTTAGTGATGGTCAGGGGTACGCCCCATGCGTTCCCCTCGCGTTTCATTTGCACTTGAATTTTTCCAGAACCACGACGCAACTTGGCATCGTAGGGCAACGCAACAAAGTCGCCTCGCTCTATCGCTGTACTGCGCTGGACGTCTTCCGCGGAAATGCCGTGGTCAAAGAAATGGTCGACTAGCGATTTGCGAGGGAACTTGTCGTATTGAAGTAGATCTTCGAGTCCTTGCTGTTTAAATACGACTCGATCATGAATGCTTGCCGCTTCGCATGAGGACTGGCTGTTGCCTAACTTGACCTTGTCATGGTATTGCTCCGGCCGTCGCTGCATCGTTGCTAAAAGATTGTGCTCGATACCACGAATGTCTAACTCGTAAAGCATGCCACCGCTGGCGGGGGCAAAGTACCCGATCATCTGATCGTTCGCCAGTCGAATCTCAGGAAATAGGTCTTTGTTGTAGTCTTCTGTTGTAACATCGACCCATTCGCCATGTCGTCCGTTGGCACGCTCGATCAAATTATCTGCTGCAATCAATTCACTGTAGGTCGCGTTGCGAAGATGGGGCAAGTAGATTCCTCCAAATGCACCGTGCCAATAAGGGCAATTGCATTGTCCGCGATAGAGGTGGTCCTCGGCTTGAGGCAGCAAGGATTTGTCACCATTGCTTCGACGAGCAAACTCCAATCGACGACTCACGTCCAACATTCGACAATACATTTCATTAGCTTCGGAATACTTGATCCGGAAATTACGCCAGTATCCGCCACGAAGGAAAGGCTTGATTTGGGGCCAGCGGGAATCCCTCTCCAGATCATGCACGAGCGAATCGTAAGAGCCTTGACGTTCTACGGGCAATGCCCATTCGGTCATTTCTCGATAGGAGCAGTCGGGTAGGTAGACCGAACCAGCGGGAGGTGTTTCCGTTATTGTTTCGGATGGAGTTGAGGTATGCAGCCAATCGCGATTGTGTGTGAGCTGGTCAAAGAATTGACGTAGCCATCCTCGTTCATAGACGTGCTGATTGGTATTCGGCCAAGTACCAAACTTTTCACCGTCATCTCCAAACAATAACACAGAGCCTGGTGCCCTATCCGCAACGCTTCGACAGTATTCGATGGTTTCTGCTGCGGGCGCAAAGGGTAGTAAATACCGAAGCCGCTCGCTCCCAGGGAAGACACGCAAAACATGGCCGTCGTCTTCGGTTAGAAAATAATTCGTCAAGAGCGAATCATCCCAACCGGCAGCGCGAAAATGAAAATCGTCCAAGATAGTGTATTGCATTCCGGCAGGGACCAAATCCCGAGTTAACTGGCTTTCCCAAACACGCTCCGGCATCCACATTCCACTTACCGCTGTGTCGAATCGGGTCTGCAGCCACCGAGTGTATTTCACAATCTGGCCAATGCGATCCCGGCTAGGAATCATCGTCAAAATCGGTTCATAGAATGGACCACCGACGATTTCAATTTGCCCACCGGCCACCAACGCCTTGATCCGACTGATGTATTCAGGGTGCCGTTCAGCTAGCCACATCATCAGCGGTCCTGACGTGTGCAACGCAAGCTTCAGATATTCATACTGCTCAAAAACCTCAAGAAACGGCAGGTAGCTGTCTTGATAGGCCTGTTCGATCACGCTATCGAAATTTCCCACAGGCTGATGGTTGTGCAAGACAAGGCAAAGTCGAACAGTATTTTTCATAGGATAAGTCCGGATGGATCACGTGAGCTAATGTTGGATGCGCCTAGGCATATGAAAGCGTTCTCGCCGGTTTTACGAGAACATGCGTCGTTTCGGCAAAATCGGCAAAACTGTTTCAGTCCGATCAGCAACAATTGTCTTGCCCCTACGGATCCCCCAATTAGTCCGTTCCTCACAGCTTTAGGGACCTAGAGTCGAACTATGAGACAAATGGAACCCCCAAGATTGAGATCCGAAAGTTGTCCGCTCCGTCGGATTTTCGCGGCGTTTTTTGTATTTTCGAGTGGGTGTGGGGTTCAACAATGGCGTTCGGAAACTGCCCAGAGCCACACAGACAATTCGATTGCGGCTGGCCGTTTCGTTGGAAAGGAATCAACGAATTCAGAGTCGAGTACCAGCCCCAACTTAAACAATTTGGCTGAACTGGGCGTACAACCGAATTGCTCCTTATTACCGTCCGTCCCGCGCACCCGTTCTGTAACCGGAGCCGATCGGCCGCCGATACTGGCGATCCGATTGGCGGACCATACAGCCCTGGGGGTTCCGATTGGGCTTTTCGCGGATCAGATGTTTCTGATGCGGAATGACGGTGCCATTCAACAGATAAAGAACAGCGACATCGTAGAACAAACCGTTCTCAACGCTCGATTTCACCCTATCGATCGAAATGAACTCGCTAAACAACTTAGAGCGGAATTCGGAAGGAACTATACGGTAAAAAGTGAACTTCCGTATTTAATCGTCGCTCGACCAGAGCATATCGAAAATTGGTGTAAACGCTTTAGAAGCTTCCATCATTCGTTTTCGCGCTACTGTTCCGCACACGGCCTAAAAACGCGAGAGATAGAATTTCCCTTAGTTGCCGTGGTGTTTGGCTCACGTATCGAGTTTCAGCGTTACTCGCGTTCAGGGCCACTCCAAGTCCCGGAATCCGTTGTTGGCTATTACATGCCAGATACCAACCGAATCCTTCTTTACGAATCTGCGGGCGAGTCGACCAATGCAACAGAAAAAATCATTTGCCATGAAGCCACTCATCAACTTGCATTCAACACCGGACTGCATCAGCGTCGAGCGTCGACACCATTGTGGCTAGCTGAGGGATTCGCGTCGATGTTTGAGGCTCCGATGCTCTTGGGAACACAGAGTCGCGATGGAACTTCGCTTTGGCCCGAATCAAGGCAGCACACTTGGCAACTGCTCGCAAAACATCCAGAATTAATTCATCGTTTGGTCTCTGGACTAATTCAAAATGATTCCGCATTTGAATTCGATGCTCAAAATGCCTATACCGTTGCATGGGCAATGTCGACCTACCTCTCACGACGTAGTCCCCAGCAGTTCGGATCCTATTTGAATCGTGTTAGTCAATTACCGCCGTTTGAAAGTTACCAAACGGATGAAAGAGTTGTAGACTTTCAAAGTGCCTTTGGGGCCGATAACCGGTTGCTGAGCAAGAAGATCATCAAGTACCTAGAATCACTTGAATGAGCGTGGATTGCAGATCTCAATTGTAGCAGTGTCGCTCGGCGAAACCGATTCGGGGGTCACTTAATGGCCCTACCGCAAACTCTAGGGTGATCCGAGAGAAATGCTGTCATCGTCGAGCAAGACCGTCCCGGATGGATCGCCCTCGTACTCTAAGAATTCGCCCGGTTCTTCTACGTAATCGGAGCTCAATGCTTGGATACCGTTGAGGGCTTGGTTGTCACTGAGCGTCGATCCTACTCGGCCATGTTTCATGTCCAAACGAGGAGTTCGAGAACCAAAGGTGACATAATCGTCCGTGAATGGGGAACAGCATAATCTGCAACCGGTTGCGGATAAAATAGTTAGGATAATTATGCCCAAAACTGGCTGTTTTAATCGGCTCATTACAAACTCTTGCCCTTCGGCAAACGTGGCGGATGCTGCCGGCATCCGAATCGGGACGTTCAACGTCGGTTTCGAAAGCTAGCGTTCAACATGGTCAAGTTGGCACTCAATATGTCTGACTTAATTCTCCTATCGGCGGTGTTGAGCTGTGCAGTTTAGGCTGAGATTGCGGATTGAAAAAGATTTTCCGCAAGGGCCGCGGTGACTAATTGTTCAGGTTCGGACTCGCGAACGCCGAAGATCACAAGGTTATGTAGTTCGATTCCCAGACTCCACTTGTCCAGCGAGTAACGAAGTGAAAAAGCTTGGTGAGGGACCGCAAGCAAAACTGCCGCAGTCTCGCGAAAAAGATCGGTGGGTCTGCTTAATCGCTGCGTTTTCGTTCAGTCTGTGGGGAGCCAACGTCCTGCCCATACAGCAGGTGGAATATAAACTCACAACAAACTTAGCAATTTCGCAACATCGAATGCCGCTTTTGCAGAGACTGAGCTGCGATTCCGAGGGAATTCGTCTTGGCAGGAACACTCCCTTTTCTGCTTTAGAAATACTGCCAGAGGATACTAGGCTTTCAACTTCGGCTAATTCGGAACTTAGGTCTGTCCGTGTCAAAATAACGATTCCAATTCGTAGCGATATCCATATCGTTGAACAGTCTCTCGACGAATTGACCACTCCATCGATGGAATCTGAAGAATGCCAGGAATTTGCAAAACAACTGCAAAAGGAAAAGTGGCTGCTAGATTCTTGCAGCCACTCTATAAAGCGATTACGACTCGACCTAGAACGTGAAAAGAATGCGGTTGAAACGGATTGGGTGGACACCGGATTGGTTGAAATCGACAGTACCGAAACAGACACGCTCGTAAAGGCTGCCGGGCCTACGTCTCGGTCTGCAGCACCTTTTCGCTTGACTTCCTATGGGTCACGCGATCCTAGCCAACAACCACACTCGGGGCTCATGGAAACTCTGCATCGTTTGAATCAAATCCGGACAGAGAACGTGGAATCAATGGTGCTCGCGCTTGAACGGTTGAAGGCGAAAGCTCGTGGTTTTCTATCGCTAACCGGTTCGCCGAGAGTGGCTCCGGTTGTCCGACCACTGACGCTGTTCCGTTTCTTGATCTTGTGCATCCTGTGTACATCGGTCTGGTTGCTCTTGATGGGTTGGTTGTATTCATTTCGAAACTATTTTCTGGTTTGGCAAAAAACGCCGCAAACTAATAGAACTGTTCCTGCCTTTCGCAAAACGGATTATGCAACTGAGTCCTCATCGACGGGAATAAAAAAAACGATCCATTGGATGCAGCGTAAAGGTATCCCGTATTTGGGCGAGATTCATATTCTTACGGAGGATAGTTTAGCTAGTCGAACTGGCTCTCAAATGCGAATTCAATTAGCTGTGAGTTCGGTTGCAACCGAGCACGTTCGCTTGACGGCGGCAGATCTCGCGTTTTCAGACTGGTCACGTCAACTCCAGTCGATAAAGATACTGCGAAGCCTTAGTGAGGGATCGCTGGTACTTTGGATTGGATTGTTCGCAGCAAGAGTTATGTTCGATCCGGTCTGGCGAGAACTAGTTGCAGTTGCACCACTGGCGGCCGTATCTCGAATGATCACTGGGATTCAGTAGCGAGTACCAACGTGGAGCCGGAGGTTAGTAGCATTCAAATGAGACCTCGTATTGAGAAGTGGTTCCAAATTTTCTCGCGTCGACGAAAAAATGGAGTAAGTCGCAATTTGCTTCTGGCAGGGCTCGCCGCCTTGGTATTGTCCTCGTTTTCGGTACTTGGGTTATTTGCATATGTAAACGGCTCAACTCCCAACGCATCCGAACAGCTTGAGATAGCGATGCGACTCATGCGGAAAGGGGATAGCCAATCGCCAACCCGAATCGCAAAATCCATAGATGCCAAGAGCCTAAAGAAGCGGTTGGATCTTTCTAAACGTGAATTCTTGTTAGGCGTCAGTGAACGCAAGGCAGCCGACGGAATCATACAACGCAGAATGGCAGACGAGAAAAATGAACGTGCGGTAAAGCACTTGGAAAAAAGTCGCGACTTTGCATTTCCAGACGGTTACGAGGGAATGGGTAATTACTTTCTCGGAATGGCTTTGTTCGATTTGTTCCGTTGGGACGAAGCAGAGGCACCTTTAGAAGTCGCAGCGCAACGCTGGCCGCCTGGAAGAGCCGATGCAATCGAACGGCTGATTGACATTGACATGTCGTTTGAAAACCTGGATCCCGCTTCCGCTTTAGCTCGAATTGAACACTGGAGAGGCTTGCCTCGAAGTTCCGTAGATGAGATCGACCGATCCGTCGTCAAGGAAATGCAGGCGTTCTACGCACAACGCGAGTATGAGAAAGCGGCAGAGCTTCTCGCCGCCATCCCATCGGATTCGTCGCAACGACCCTATGCAGATCTAGTTCATGGACGGTGCATGCAGAGGCTCGCGGAGGGAACAATCGAATCGAACAAGAAAGAACGACTTCAAATGGCGATGGACGACTTTCAACGTGTTCTTGCATCCGCGAAGTCCAGCGTGACAATTCGTCGACGGGGCAATTTGGAATTGGGCCGAGTCATACGGAACTTGGGAAAGACAACACAGGCCGTCAGTACCTTCAGCGCCCTTCGACTTTCATCTCCGTTTGAGCCGGAAAGCCTTGTCAGCGGCCTGGAAGAAATCGACTGTCTAATCGACTTGGGACGCATTTCAGACGCCTCGAACACGCTGGAACACATCACTAAAAATTTTGGCGAAACGAAATGGTATCGGAATGAATGGATGCCGCTATCGGATATGCGCAAACAAGTCGTCGCATCAGGCGAACGGATGATCGATTCCCATGATTTTAGTGAGGCATCTCGATTCGCCAATTATCTGCCACCATTGTGCGATGAACTCGACCGATTGCGAATGCGTAGTCGGCTTTTTGAAGGGTGGGCAAAACAAGATCTCGACCAGCAAAAAGATAGTGCGAGAATGAGATCGCATTTCACCTCGGCAGCCGAAGCGTTTGAATCGCTGTCCGTTAAGTTGATGAGAACACCACAGTATGATGAACTTCTATGGAGAGCAATCGAAAACTATCGCATGGCTGGAGCATTTAAGAAAAGCAACTTGCTCTTGGAGAACTACTTGCGTTTTGAATCGCGAGAGAACCAGCCAAAGGGTCTATTAGCCATGGCCCGCAACCACAATGCGTTGGAACAACCAGAACTGGCAATGATGTCGCTCCAGCGCATTATCGAGAGCAATACCAGCACGCCTCTCATATACGATGCGCGGCTGGAAGCTGCACGCCTGCGATTGGCGAGCGAGGACTATCGCGATGCAGAGGATTTGGTCGTTCAGAATTTGTACGATGGGGACCTTACACCTGTGAGCCCCATATGGCGAGAATCGTTGTTCTTGCTTAGCGACATACTTTATCGTCGCGGCTTGAAGCTGCACGATCAAGCGACGGAGGCGATCATTCGGGATCCCAACAAGTCCTATGAAAATTTAGCCATTCTAGAGAAAAGCTACGATGAGTTAATTCGCTCGACGGCACGAACGGAAGAAGGGTTACGTCGATTTGAAAACGATCCGCGCCGTCTACAAATGCTCTATACAATTGCGAAAGCATATCAGATGGCGTCGAGTTTGCCTGATTTGTTGCTGCGAGAAAATCGATTTGCAAATGAAGACACGCTGGCGAACTGGAAATCACAAAAACGAGAGTTACTCGTTCAGGCTAGAAATGCATATTCGAAGTTGCGTCAAGAAATTACTTCTGCAACGGATTCCTCGGTGGATCCGATTTCCGAAAACCTACTTCGCAACAGCTATTTTGGTGAAGCGGATTTGCTCTATGAAGAAGGCAGCTTCGAGGACGCAATTTACGCTTACCATGAGGCCGCAAACCGTTTTATAAGTGAACCAGAGTCCCTCGAAGCGATGATCCAAGTATCGAATTCTCAAAACAAGCTTGGCAAGTTTTCGGAAAGCCAGCGAACACTTGAAATGGCAAAGGATATTCTTTCTCGCATTCCGACGGATAAGGACGCTAAATTCAAGACCAAGACAAGTCGGGATCGAGCGGGTTGGGAGCAATACATCGATTGGCTTTTGAAAGATTTAAAGAAAAAAACGTAGTTACAACTTCAAAAAATTGGCCAGCAGTTGCAAGCCATCCTTTTGGCTTTTTTCAGGGTGGAACTGGGTTGCTAACACGTTGCCTCGTCGAACGCCTGCACAAAAGGTGTGCCCATAGTCCGCATTCAACCATATCAAATCTTGGCTGGAGGGTTCGACGTAATAGCTGTGGACAAAATAGACGTAGGGGTCGCCAGTAATCCCAGAGAGCAGGGAATCGTTTGGCATGGTACTTTTAACTTGATTCCAGCCCATGTGCGGTATTTTAATCGACTCACCCTGGGCTTTCCTTTCAAACCGGACCACTTTTCCCGGCAGGATACCCAATCCGTTGTGGAGGCCTCCCTCATCGCTGGTGTCAAAAAGCAATTGCATTCCTAAGCAGATGCCCAAAAAAGGCTTGTTCGTTACAGACCACTCGCAAAGGAATTCGACAAGTTGGCGGCGACGTAGCTCTTCAATTGCGTCACCAAAGGCTCCGACACCTGGCAAAATAAGGTGCGAAACCTGTGATAGTTCATCCCGGTCACTGCTTATGATCGCGCTGCCACCGATTCGTTCGATCGCTTTTTGTACGCTCCGCAGATTGCCCATTTGGTAGTCTACGATCCCAACTCGTGTTTCCATTTTGTATTGTTTCGGGGGCGATTTGTCCCGTTTTGAGGTTAAAGTCTTTGAAAGTAGGACAATTGTAAGCTGCCCAAGTGACAGGGCAGAGCGCACTAATTGTCAAAA
>JAYVPE010000356.1:0-5128 GCA_043757575.1 Pirellula sp. | reverse complement strand
TTACGACGACCTCGACCTGTTTTCTTTACACCCACGAACAAATGCTCCTAAATCAAAGGCGAGAAACATGTGTTTCCACCAGGCAGTGACAAAAAACTATTCATGTCGTCGCTAAGACTCAAAGGATCGCCGCGCCAACCAAGCTGCGTAGCCTAACACAAAACGACGCTTTTTGACAAGTGCATGCGGGGAGAAAGCGGGAAGTAGGTCTTACTCTTGGGTATGCAGACCGCATTCGGTTTTTCCTGTGCCACTCCATCGCCCTGCGCGTTCGTCCTCTCCGAAACCTACCGCTTTTGTACAAGGCTTGCATCCGATACTAGGGAATCCCTCATCGTGCAGAGGGTTGTAAGGGATTTTGCGAGCCAGAATTCGGTCCCAAACCTGCTTCTTGGTCCAGTTTGCAAGCGGACTAACTTTGACCAAGTGAAACTTCTTGTCCCATCCGACGATGGGTGCTATTGCCCGATCCGGACTCTGGTCTCTGCGAATCGCACTCGCCCAAGCATGCATCCCACTTGCCGCTTTTTTAAGAACGGTGAGCTTACGATCCCCGCAACATTGATTGGGATTGATGACATAAAGCGGCCCGCCATGCAGCTTTTCGTATTCAAAAACCGTTAATTCTGGTTGCAGCAACTCAACCTCAATTCCATATAACTCGGCTACTCGATCTCGCAACGCTAGCGTTTCGGCAAATTGGTAACCGGTGTCCAAATTAAAAACCCAGGTTTTAGGAGAGATTTTAGATAACATTTCCAAAATCGTCATCCCTTCGGGGCCGAACGCAGTAGCCATCGTAAACTTGTCACCGAACCGTTCGACCGCCCATCCTAAGATCTCTTCCGGAGTTGCCGTCTCAAGACGCTGACTGTGCTCCGATAACTCGGCAAGGACATCCGGAGTTGGGAGAAGTGGCGGACTGGCAGTTTGAGAGCCAATAAGTTCGCCGTTTAATACCTCAGGATGGCTAGATTCATCGTCATGAAGTGGACGCGGCCGATCGGACAAGGTGTTTCAACGCAGGAAAACGAGTTCGTAACCGAAGTGGTTTGCTTGGCCATTTTTAAAACAGGTCCATGCATTACATAAAAGAATAATACAGTCGGACAAGTCTACAGGTCAAGCTGATACAAATCGGCGCTGACGAACGTTACTAGTTCCTGTACGCTGTCCAGACACGACAACCAACAACGATACGAGCCCACAAAAATGCCTATATACGAATTTTATTGTCCTCCCTGTCACACGATTTACAGTTTTTTTGCTCGATCCATGAATCAAGCGGTCTCGCCGAAATGCCCAAAATGTGGTCGCAAAAAACTCGAAAAAAAGATCTCCCGGTTTGCTATTTCCAAGGGGCTGACCGAAAGCAGCAGCACTCCTGACCCTTTTGAAAATGTCGACGAAAGCAAAATGGAGCAGCTCATGGCGGAAATGGCTCCCCATTTGGAAGAGGGTGGAGAGAGCCCAGAAGATCCTCGTCAAATGGCCAACGTAATGAAACGCATGTTCGAACTGACTGGAATGCAGCCAACCGGTGCCATGCTGGAAGCTATGAAACGCATGGAAGCAGGTGAGGATCCCGATAAAATCGACGAGGAAATGGGGGATGCACTGGACGGAGACGGAGACCCCTTCGCCGCCCCTGAGGGTAAAGGAAAAAAACTATCTCGCTTCTTCGAGGCCCCCAATGTCGATCCGGAATTGTATGATTTGTAATCGACGGGTTGTACCATCTCTCCCTGGCAGCCCATTCATGACCATTTGTCGATAGCAGCCTGTGCCACCTGATTTCGCAGTGCGAAACGCGAACATCCGTCAACTATTGTTTGGTCGACGATTATCTGTACACCTCTGAATGAGCTCTTTGAACTTGAACATGCAAAACAACAAAACAATCGACCGCTCCATTGAGCCCGGCTGGCTCATCGATTCGCCCGAACGCATGCTCTCATGGGGACGACAAGCTGATCGAAGCTCGAAAGCCGCTCTCACTCTGCGGCAATACATTTATATGCAGATGGCCGCTTCAGATTTGGTTCTCGATGAGGAAGCTCGGCAAAGAGTGGACTTGCCGGAAGGTCTATTGGCGAACCTGGAGGAAAAGAACCGACTCCTTTCGCTGCTCAAAGCGCCCATCGATCAGCGCATCGAAGCGTTTCTTGCAAGCCACTTCGCTGAACTCAAACTGCAGTCGCCATTGAAATTGCCATCCATGACATTAGTGTTAGATCACCATGGACTCGCAAGACAACTTAGCCTACCCGACGGCGGCGAACGCTTTGAAAACGAATTGGTCAGCTCCTACCGCGTGGCAAATGGCGTACTTCATAATCCCCGCGCTGACCGACGAACCACGCAAGGGACGTTTCATGTAACCGAAGGTGGGCTGCCGATTGCGGGTGACAAAAGAAGCGTTCCCAAAAGCGCCTTTGCGAAATTGTTTCAACACGCCATAACACCGCCCGAAACACTATTGGAGTTGCCGTTCACGCAGTCCAACTCGATCCCGGCCAAGACCTTTGTGTCCCTTTTGGTACGTCCATTGGTCTGCCCGCAAGTGCCCGGCTATTGCGAACACAAAACGATGGAAATCCGATTCTTCGCACCCGGCGGCCTCGTTAGCAATCTCGATTTCGTCGAGTCCATCTTCGGCAATTCAGGCGATCCTCTTGTTCCTGAAAATGACGCAGCACTGGACTGCATGCACTGGACTGGGCATACCGGTTGCGTCATCCTCGCTCCGCATTTGATTCACTTGACCAAAGAGTATCTAGGACTACCACACATCTCCAAAGCGACGGATCTGCAAATTCGCGATCGCATGTGCTGGGAAGATCCTTCGGAAAAATACAACGATGGCCTAGCCTTCAAGATCACATGCCGCAATCAAGACGGAGTGATCGTAACGCTCATCGCCGACAACTACTACGGCTACTGCAAAAAGGAGGTGAAGACGCAAATTAGCTATGCCGCCAACCTTCTTGGAAACGTCGAGGAAGAACACGCGGGTGGCACACTGGCTTTTGTCTCTCATAATTTGGGGGAAGAGTTTCAATGGAATTCACGTCGTTACAATGGTCGAGCATTCTCAGACGTCCAGCGCGAATACTCTGCCTTCATCGATATTCAGCCTGAAGGCTACGGCGTCGACCGGCTGCACCCGAGCTTAGTCTATGTTCCCGAAAACGCGCTTGCATCGCTTTTCGATAGAACCATTCGTTGGGTCAGAGGGGATCAAGAAGTCTCCATCCCCCTGGAACAAAACAAAATCTACATGGCACCGAGCGGCTACAAGGTGCAAATGGAAAAGCATCCATGCGCTCCTTCATGGCGATTGATAGGAACGGGCGGCGAAGGAACGGTTTGCCACAAACCCTGCACCGTTAGCGGCGGCGGAAAAAGCGAAATCAGCAAGTCTCTGCGTGACTACATGCAAGGCGGCCCCATCTTTGTCGCTGACATCGACAGTGATTTCAATCAGTTGCAAGGGATCTTTGATCGCGATTTCTCCGATCGTTGGCGAGAGGACTCAAAGGAAAAACCGGACTACTTCAATAGAGAAAGTCGCAAGGTACTAGATCCGAAAAGAACTCTTGGGAGCGTTATCAAACTGCTAACACCTTCTCGCGAATATACAGAAAAATACAACCAATGGCTTGGCTGTATTCCAACACATCTCTACGCCATGGCCTTTATTATTAAACGCTTTTGCAAACCTGAATGGAACGGCAACTGGCGATATCACTTCGGAGTTGATGTAGTCAATGGCGATAATGGGCACGAATTAAAGTACGGAAACCGTAAGCTGGTTGGTATGTACCTTCGGGTCGGTCTTGATCCACTCGGACGCTGGCGGATGTACAAACTGCGGCAGGATTTCGCAGCGGCTGAAAAGATCCAGTTGGAAGATGACATCACCGCCAGTGTCGTAGTCCCAAAACGATTCTTGCCGACGCTCCCAGAGACTTCAACGGACACCCAAGAACGGAGTTATAAGTTTGTCGCAAACTGCGAATATCGGCTGTTCCAGCGACCGGACGATGCCGTCCACCGTGGGCTCGACAAACAGACGGAACTCGACATAGCGGACGTGGGTAATTTCTTTTGCAATTTCGAGCCCCTTTCACGTGATGCTGTGAGCCAAGAGATTGCCAACATTATCGAATTTGAACAGTACACTTCACCGATGCAAGACCGGATGAACTCGTTCATTACGAGCAACCAGTCCTTTGTCGTTTCGTCTGCACAACCGAGATTGGTCGACGGAACGCCCTCGAAGAATCCTCGCTACCTTCAAGACCGAACAGATCTACTAGACCCATTCGATCGGTATGTTGCCTATCGCGGTATGCAGCTTTATCGCGCAACTCCAGCCGGCGAAAGCGTCCCCGCACCTGTCAACGCGATTCTTTCCGGTCGTCGCAATAACCCGCCTGATCGCAAGGCAGGGATTCGTTCCTTGGCTGTTTTCAGCCCGATCCACTATCAAGAGCTTCCTGAGTTGATCATGGACTATATTTGTTCGCTGACGGGCAAGAGTCCGTCGACGACCGGAGCGGGTAGTGAAGGTGCTCTTACCAAAGGCCCATTCAATGCGCTCAATATGGTCTACGACTTAAACACGTCCATTGTGAGCATGATTCTCACTGGACTAGGCGGCTTTAGCACGGCTGCGGGACACATCGGACCCGAGATCGAGGTTGGGCATGACATCAGTATGTTCGTACCAGAAATCTGGTGCCGCCTGCGTCCAGACGAGCGCGAACCGCAATTCTTAATGCGAGAAGGGCTGCTCGAAAAAATCGAGGACTTCACGCACAACGGCGCAACGATACCAGCCAGTCGACTTGGCTATCGGATCACGGCTAGATTCGTTCGCCGCTACTTTGGTCGCGTGTTTGACAATCCGAGTAAGGTTTTTGATGAACGGATACTGTGCCCTGAAAAACAAGACCTCGAATCTTTCGCCGACGGTATTTTGTACATTGCGGAAGCGCAAAAACGAGTCGCAGAAATCTATCTCATTGATGGCAGTTTCAAGATTGCGTGTCCACCGTTGCAAGCGATTTTGAAAATCATGGCTGAAGGAAGCTGGAACGGTTTGGGACTAAATGCACCTGAA
>JAYVPE010000355.1:0-19545 GCA_043757575.1 Pirellula sp. | reverse complement strand
AGAACATGTCAAGACGAGCGTTCGAACGAATGATTTGCAAGCTGCGGAGCTTGACAGTGTGGCTGCGGTGCGAGTCAGTGGTGGGCTTGAGGATGACTTGTGGTTGGTTCCAATCGAAGATCGCCGCGAACGAGGAGCCGTGCGAGAAGGGATGCGGAGTGGCTTTTCGTTGGGTCAGTATTTAATGTTGGTTGAGTACACGGGTCGAATGTTGCGAGACGGAAAAGTTGCGATCTCGTCGGAGGTTGTTGACATTTTTGCGCGTCTGGGCTGCACCGCCGAGACATGGGGAGTTCGGATGGCGAAGCTAACCGGTGGTCGATTGCTTGGTCGGTTTCTGGCAGCAAGTCGCGAGCGGCTGCGGCAGTTGGCAAGCACACTGAAGGTGCGACACCTAGCCAACGTAGGCTAAGTGGCGCTGTGCACTGACGGGCATCCACGTCACACTTTCTCTGGTTCATCTAGCCAATGAACCATCCGCTCCAGTCGGACAAGCCGACATGGGGGCGAAGGGCGGTGTCCCTGAACCTTAAGATTTATGACTACGACGCAGTGCTGATGGAAATGTTCTAACCCCGTGGGTTTCGATTGAAGTTTTGGTAGGGTAGCCGAACTCCTGCGACTAGAAATTGATCGGATCGCAACGCGTCAGGTGCGGCAAAGCCTTGTTGGGCTCCGACTGTGACTACGTCGTCTTGATCGACGCCATCTCCACTGACTCCTAGCCCACCAACTAAGACCTTGGTACCGGACACATCGTCATAGAGAGCCGAGCTCCCTGGAAAGAATACGATGCCGTTTTGTCGCTTAATGTTCCTCGGGTCTCGGAAATTTCGTGATGCATTAAACGAGTCGAAGGATAACACGGTAGCGGTAGTTGACGCATAGACCGATGCTGGCAACGCAGCACCCGTATTTTCACCCGATAATGGATTGATGCCGGGCATCGTTAGTATGCTGAAATCACCCACGGGTGTGCCCTCAGGCGAACCCGATGGAAATCGCGGCAATGCCAGGAATCGGAAGGTTCGGTTTGTTAAGGCGGTTCCAATGGGAATATCAAACGAACCATTGTTGTCTTGGTCAATTCGATCCGCAGCTACCAGCGAATTCCCAGCGTAGTAGGCTGTGTTTCTGGACTTGGCAACTGCCACGTCGATCGAAAATATCGTTGCGTCATGCATTCGATACAGACCCAGCACTTCACCAGCAGAATCGGAAACCGCTAGAACCATTTTGGTGCGAGCTCCCGGTCGGAAACCGTTTTTGACGTCGAGGCGAATTGCAGCGCGCGTGAGGTTTGCTTCCTGGATTCCGTTGTTGATGATCCGTTCGACCTCAGCGGCTGTGAATTGCGGGTCGACCGTGGATCCGTGCGGGTTGATCAACCAGCCTTCAGGAACACTTTGGCCCGATTGTGCCGTCAATCCACCGATGTTAATCGGTTGATCCGTACCCGAGCTGGTTCCGTGTCCTCCCTGGTTTGCTCGACCGACTTGCAGCAGTCGCTGCGTTCCAGTCACCGCGTTCTCTCGAGTTGGATGGGGACCAAAGATTTCAAGTGTAATTCCGACGAGGTCAATTCGGCCGCTCGGCATGCCAAACTCGCACGCGGGAGCCGATCCCTCAAACTCGGTAACCGGAGTCGCACCAGGGCCTACAACAGTTCCGCCAGCGGCAAAATAAGCGATGAATTCCGATTCGAGAACTTTCGGGGCATTCAGTCGTTCGCTATTTGTTTGAGAACCTGCTGCTCCGCGTAATGAAGCGTGCACAAAATTCTGCTCGTACGATGCAAAACCATTAGGCCCCGGAAAGAATACTCCGACTCCACCTACAAGTGCCAACGAGCCGTCGTCACGCTTTTTATAGAGCGGCATTCCACCGGGAAGCGTTGCTATACCACGACCCTGGGCATTGGGCAGCCTGCCGGACTGAAATCCATAGGACTCAGGAAATGTCTTAATGAAGGATTTCGCATCCGCAGGAATGAATGCTGCATTCGCATCGAAGCGCCACGCCAGGTTGGTATCGTCCGGCGTTCCCTTGATGCCATCCAATCCAGGATGGACTGCGCTGTCGCGGCTTTGGTGTTCGATGGCAAATAGATCGACTGGAGGTGTATTAGCGACAACTGGCGGGAAATGCGCGCCCGTTCCGATTGGGGCGACGAAGCCTGGTCCCCTCAATGGTGACTCCGGATCTGCGATGTCCGGATTCGATTCTACCTCACGTTGCGTTAGTGTCGACTGGCTGATGAATCGAATGGTGCGCGAGGTTAACGGGGCTTCTTCGTTGGAAAAGAAAGCGGCAGTTCTAGCTTTCGCGACTGCACCATCAATGGCAAACACAAGATCCGACTTTCGACCAGTGTACATTGCATCTACATTCGATTCGGTTCGGACACCCAGGATGCGGCCCGATCGATCGACGATGGCGATTATTGCGTCGTTGCTCGAGGTCGCCATGGAGGCCCGTTTGAGGAGGCAAGTTACGTCGTTTTCAGTGATGATAGGTCCGGAGATAAACGGGTCTGGTATTGCTTCTGGCGGCTCGCCTGTTGGAATCGGTGTTGCGAAGTTCGCATTGAGTTCGTTAACCACCGCCAAGACGTCGAGAGGCGAAACGGTCCCATCCGCGTCTACGTCACAAAACGTAACTTGTTTGTCAGCAGCGTCTTCTCCATCGATTCCAACGTTGCTATTGATTCGATTGATAACTACTAACGCATCTAGCGGGGAAATTTGGAGATCGTTGTCCACATCCATGGGCATGCTGATATTGTGAAAACCAAGCATTCCGGCCAGGAGTGAGCGACCCTCCAATTTTTCTAGAGTAAGTCTGCGGCGAAATCGATTCTTTCCGTCGGGTCTAATTATCATGATAGGCAAGCAAAAAAATGATTCAACTGGTCGTAGGGCCAATAGCTCGATCCTAGTCAAGTGACCAGCAAAAAACCATTTCGGAATTCGATTCTAAATGCGTTTGGTCTTTTGCGTGCAGTTTTCACACCTAGAGAGTACACCTTGAACCAAAAGTCTATCGAATACCAGCGACTTCTAGAAGATGCACAGAAAAACAAGTGTTGGCGACGGTGGGGACCGTATGTTAGCGAACGTTCGTGGGGAACGGTTCGCGAGGACTATAGTTCGGATGGGAACGCTTGGGGCTATTTTCCACACGACCACGCTCGTTCCAAAGCGTTTCGATGGGGCGAAGATGGGCTAGCCGGTTACTGCGACCGATATCAATTGTTGGTCTTTAGCATAGCTTTATGGAACGGAAAGGACCCGATTCTCAAGGAGCGATTGTTTGGCGTCGTTCCGTCGGAGGCAAACCACGGTGAAGACGTCAAAGAGTATTACTATTACCTGGATGCGACTCCCACTCACTCCTATCTAAAGTACCTGTATAAATACCCGCAACGAGCCTATCCGTACCAACATTTGATAGAGGGCTGTCGTGCTCGGGGAAAGCAACAAAGGGAGTACGAACTTCTCGACACTGGAGTCTTCGATGAGCATCGGTACTTCGATGTGTTTGTTGAATACGCAAAGGCCAATGCGGAGGATACTTGCATTCGGATCGAAGTATTCAATCGTGGACCGGAATCTGCAAGCATCGATCTTATTCCGCAACTCTGGTATCGAAAGACATGGGACTGGAATGGGATCAAATCACCTCAGCCGTCGTTGAAAAAAGTAGCCAGTGGTTCTGATGCTATTTGCATTGAAGCAGACGAAGGCGACTCGCAACCACTTCAAAATTTACTAACTCCATACACACTTGGAAAACGCTATCTGTATGCGTCATCGGATGGCGTCGCCCTATTTACCGACAACGAATCGAACTTTGACCGCCTGCATGGGACAACGGGGCAGAACAAATCACCCTTCGTTAAAGATGCGTTCCATCGTCATATCGTTGACGGTGTGGATTGTATCAACCCCAATCTTCAAGGAACAAAAGCCGGTGTTCGATTTCAATCGGTTGTGATCCCATCGGGCGGATCCAAGGTTTTCCTGTTGCGATTGTCGGATCGATTGTTAGCGGATCCTCTTGGTGATGTGGAGTCAATCGTTACGCAGCGAAGAATCGAAGCGGACGAGTTCTACGCTGAAATCCAACCACCCAAAGCAACCCTCGACGAAAAAATGGTACAACGTCAGGCTCTTGCAGGAATGATTTGGACGAAGCAAATCTATCTGTTTGACGTACAAAAGTGGCTTGATGGTGATGATCCCAATATACCACCTCCTTCCAACCGTCCAGGCATTCGCAACAGACACTGGAAGCATTTGAACTCAATGCGAATATTGTCCATGCCGGACAAATGGGAGTATCCGTGGTTTGCAGCGTGGGATCTTGCATTCCATTGCATCCCGCTCGCGCTGGTCGATCCCGAATTTGCTAAAGATCAACTGTGGTTGTTGCTTTTCGAACAATTCCAACACCCGAATGGACAGATTCCAGCTTATGAATGGGAGTTCAGCGATCTTAACCCGCCGGTCCATGCATGGGCTGTTTGGCGAGTTTACAACATGGATCGCGTCCAGACCGGCAAATCCGATCGTGCGTTTCTTGAGAAGTGCTTTCACAAATTGCTAATCAACTTTGCATGGTGGGTCAATAAAGTCGATAGCGATGGGAACAACATCTTTGAGGGAGGCTTTCTGGGACTCGACAATATCACCATCTTCGATCGCAGCCAATCGCCAACCGATGGAGCAACGCTAAAGCAGGCGGATGCAACTGGCTGGGTTGGCATGTACTGTTTGAACATGATGCGTATTGCACTAGAATTAGCTAAGGAAAATTTGAGCTACGTCGGCTTGGCAACCAAATTCTTCGAACACTACATGTACGTGGGCTATGCGCTCAAGCACATGGGGGGCGAGGAATTCAGTCTTTGGAGTGACCGCGATGCGCTATTTTATGATGTGCTCAGCTACCCCGATGGCAATAGTCGCCGTTTGAGAATCCATTCTTTAGTAAGTTTGATTCCCTTGTATGCAACTGAGCGACTGGAAGAAAGTTGGATCGAAGCTTTCCCCACTTTCAAAGCCAATTTGCATTGGTTTCTTCGAAATCGTTCAGAGATAGCGGAGCCTTGTTTGACAACGAGAGAAAACCATCAAGGCGTCGTGCACTTGCTCTCACTGGTTACGGAAAAGCAGTTGCAGGGAATCTTGGGACGCATGTGGGATCCCAATGAGTTTCGAAGTGCGTATGGTCTACGAAGCTTGTCCCGATTTCATGAAGGCAAACCATACGAGTTTGCTGGCCAAGTGGTTCGATACGAACCTGGCGAAACCGAGTTTAGTATCAAGGGTGGCAATTCGAACTGGCGTGGTCCTATTTGGTTTCCTACATCCTTCTTGATGATTGAATCGCTTCGCAAGTTGGCCAAGGTATACGGTGAAGATTTGAAGGTATCGGTGGCTTCTCAGGATACGGCACCAGTCAAAAGCCCGGACCAGCCAACTGTGCAGTTAGAGGCAAGTACGACATTGATGGGCATGGCAAGCGGCTACGCAGACAGCATGATATCGATGTTTACTCGCAACCAGAATGGAATCCGTCCCATCTTCGGAGACCGCGAAATCATGCAGTCGGATCCGCACTGGCGAGATTGTTTGATGTTTCACGAATACTTCCACGCCGACACGGGCGAGGGCCTCGGTGCATGTCATCAAACGGGATGGACGGGTTTGGTCGCATCCTTGATCGATGAATGGCGGCGGTAATAGTCGGCGATCATCGTCATAGACGGCGATCATCGTCTTTGGTTGCGTTGATTACCGGGACATCGGTACTTGAATAATCGGGGCCGCAGATTGAAGGGACTTACGAAGCGATAGAGGGAACGCATAGGTTTGTTCGTCGAATGGGTCGTCGCTAACCTGATAGAGGCTACCGTCTTTTCGGCGGTGCATACGTGTAACTTCATCTCGGTTGAGCGGCCTGGCTCCAATGCGACCGAAAACGGCGATTTGGTTGCCCGATTCGTCCACAGCGCGATCCCGGTCAATGCCTCGCGATATGCACAATGCATGTCCGTCTTTGGGAAGCTTTCGCGTTGCTATCAAACATGGATTTGGCCGCGGTGAGAAGCCATCGTTGCCAGGCAATTCTGGGCTGGTTAGCTGTACAACTCGCAAACCATTCTTGCCGTCTGCGATGTAGGCAAACTGGCTTACGTTCGTGATGCCTAGCTTGACATCGTGCGTGTCATTGATCGCTCCACCGGCGTTGTATACCTGATCGACGAATGCCGACACGGGATTCGTAATATCGAGAATGACCAACCCCTCGTGGCCACCGGCTACGTAGGCATAGGTCCGTCCAAGATAGATACTATGGGCTTCGTGAAGTTCAACGGTATGCACGTGTTGAGGGTAGCCGAGTTCGGTAACATCGAATACCTTGACCCCTTCCTCATCGCAAACAAACGCGTACCGAAACTGCACGGCTACGCTTTTGGGATGCCGAACCACCTCGTGGCCTGTTACGGAAACGATGAACGGTTTCGTGGGATCGCTTAAATCCACTACTGCCAAGCCTGCATCGCAGCAAATGTAAGCAAAGTGGCCTGCAATCGTGATTGCAGTCGCCCCACACAAGATACCGTTGGGGTTGAAAGTGACATCGCGTTTAAGAAAATTGTTCGACGGATTTCCATCGAGCAATGTCGCAGCGCTAACCATGACTAGCCCCTCAAACTTGTCGGTCACATAGATATAGGCATAGAGTGGATGAACCGGCGATTCGAAGTTCTCTGGACGATGGGTTCTCGTCGGATCTGGAGCGATGGTCGTAGGCGCTGCAACCGCAGTCGCGTATTTGGTCCGGACGTAAAGTTTTTGGCCCAATGGTGAAACAGGTGCCGTTGTGATCCGCTCGGAAAAAGCTTTGTGGTCGATGAATGCAATGTCAAAGACCCGCAGTCCCGCTTCACCACACGCTGCGTAGAGAAATTCTCCTCGGTGTTGGAGCGAAAGAATTTCAGGCTTGTGATACATTGGGCTCAGTGTTTCTAAAATATCTCGCCCAGGATGCTCATGCGCGTGCTCCAGCTCCCGATGGTGTTTCAAGTGTTCCTTGTAATTCTCTGGATACGCAAGGGAATGCAGTGTGCTGCCGATGACCGCTTGCGGTTCCGATTGTTCTGTAACGACTACGCCCTCGAGCCCATGTTCCCCTGCACCAACCCAACTGTACCGACCGACAAAATTCGTGTAGCCAGTCCCCTGCATCAGCAATTGTGCGGTGATCGCATTGTTGTCATTGTTGATCGAGACGTGACAATCGGTGCACGACTTGGTCTCTGATATTCCAGGAAGAGTATGAGGAGCTGATTGGTTCCAGTCTGGACCACCGCGAACGGTGTGAGGGACGTTAGTGCTGAATGCAATGCCGCTGAGCCCCTCTCCGCTAATCGTCTGCTGTTGAACATAAACAGATTCTCGGTTTCCGTTGTAGCTGCCGACGTGGACTGCACATGAGCTTCGAGCGGGACCGATGCGATTACCAGTGACGTTTCCGTCACGGGCAAGCATATACACATCGTCGCGGAGGGTTTGGAAATTGTAGGCGATGCGATTTCGTGAGACCTCACCCAGCCCGTGCAAATTGGGAGCCTTAACGTTTGCTTTTTGAGGTAGATGGCAACCGAAGCAACTTGGGTTCCAAGAACTATGGCATGCGATGCAACTCATGTTGCTATTCTGATGGGCGCATTTCTCATCGGGGAGTTGATCGCCCCAGCGCATGACTCCATCGCCATCCATTCGAACGGTTTTGGCCATGTGGCTCTTCGGATTGTATTCGTCGCTTCTTGGGTCGATCGTATCAGCCGTTTGGGTTACTTCCCACGACAAATTCTTTTCGACATTGCTGCGTTGAATCAGTTTGGGTTGTTTGCCAGGAGCTGTTTTGATTTCGAAACGCGGTTCACCGAATGCGGTTCTCAGTGCCAGCAGATTGGTTGGTTCTTTTGCGGATGCCGGACCACTTGTCGGAAGCTTCGTGGGCTGCCCAGTTCGGAGCAGTTGCTCGACTTTGGCGACGAGCGATTGCTTTGCGTCTCCGTGGCAGTCGATGCATTGAATTTCAATAGCAGCCCGCACCTCGCCGTAAAGTTTGGTATCACCATGACCATCTTGGTAGAAGTGACAATCAACACAATGCATTCCTTTTTCCATGTGGATGTCCATCATATGAACGGGAACTCCGTCTCGCTGCTTGCCATGAATTTTCTCAAACTCGCTGGATGGTTCCACGGATGCCATCAAGTGATGTGTGGTTGGGTTCTCGATCTTGTTCCCTTGGTGGTCGAGCAGTGAACCCGTTCGGTCCTTCTTAAAGACCGCGCGAAAGACCCAACCGTGGCCATGGAAGTCGGCAAACTGTGTGTGCTTTAAGTACGGATTGAGGTCGGTGACATTGTTTAAGAATTCCGGATTGCCCCAAAGACCGCGGGCTGCCGACTCCTCCGGGTTCGACATCGACGATTGCACCAACTCTTCTGCGCTTGGATCTTTTTGTTTTTTGGGATACATGCACTGGCCATCGGTTTCGTTATCCCACCACATGTATCCTAGATAGGAATTGAGGACATTGGTGCCTGGGTGCATATGGCACACCATGCATTGGCTTGTTGGCATGCTATTGGTAAACGTATGCTGGATGGGATGCCCAGATTCATGCTTGGGTATTGTTGGATCAATATATTTGACCCAGTCATCTTTTTCAGACGCGGCTCGGCCCATGTTTCCGTATTTGGCGTACGGACCAGATGAGGTTGGCGAGCGATCGTTGGCATAGACAACGTGGCATGCGCTGCAACCGCTGCTTCGATAGTCACCTGGATGGTCATTTGTTCCGAGGAAATTGAGGGTTGGATCGAGAAGCCTCGTCTTTTGCAAACCGATGAACACGGGGTCGGTTCGGTTTTCTGTTCCTAGGCCACGAACACTCAGTCGCTCGCGAGGGCGACCGGGTTCTTCGAGTCGTTCGGGGATGCCAATTTCAGGCCTGAAGCGGCCGCCTCGTTCAAAGACTCGAAGAATATTGCCTGGCTGTGAGGCTTCAAATCGCGGGAGTGGATCGAGGAACGGAAGCATTCCTTTGCGGTCGATTTCATAAGGTGTTGGGGGTGGGACGTTTTGCACGCGTTGAGGCTTGCCATGCATCGAGTAGCTTTCGCCATAGCGAGCCGCTTTTTCTGGAGATCCACCGTTGTTGTAGATAGCAGCACTCCAAAGCATACAGCCATGCGTCATCATGCTCTTTCGCAATTGCAAAACTTCGTTTGCGTGGCATTGCCCGCATGCGATATGAGCGACGCGAAGGTCGCCGGGATTCACGAAGCGAACGAACGCAGGGCTCTCGTGATTGAGCAATGCGTAACTTCGCACCGGATTCGCGGACGTAGACCACATCTCCGGATAACTCGGACGTACGTGGGATCCGTTCTTTGAAAAATCGTTCGGATTTCCACCATGGCAATCCACGCAACCTATAGCAACGGTGTTCGGCGGATGCATGTTACCGACGTTGGAGTGGCAGCTAACGCAGGAGGTACTCTTGTTTATTTCATCTTGCTTTGACTGCCGATAGAGATCGACATGGAGCAGCTCGTTGGGAATCGGGTAAGAATCGTTTCCAGCGATGCCGAGATTTTTCGCAGGCCCCCAAGGATCTTCACCATTTCGGACAGGCACGCTTGGCGCATGAAACTTTCCATTGGATTGGAGGGCGGGTTTAGCAACCTGCGCAAAGCAAATTGTCGCATGGGTAAATAAGACCAATAGAACGAGTACCAGCTTTATGGCTGCCCATCGAATAAAAAACTCGGTTGGGCGTAAGCTCATGTCTCAGTACTCGAATGAGGCCTCAAAAAAACCTGCCGCAAGATTGTTGACATTCCCTTGGAGCGGCTGATACAGGTCGCGAAAACCGTTGCCTACAATGAGCCCCGAAAGACCACCGACAAAGATTACGTTGTTGTTTAGTAGCGGACGGTACTCAAATCCGCCTCCCAAGTCCAGACCTATTTCACTTCGGATATTGGACTGAAAGACTAGAGTCTCCAACGACGCGGTTTGATTGAACCACAAGTAGTTTGCGTTGGTGATCAGCTTCAGCTTTGGAGTCAAATCCGCGTCAAAGCCCGCATTCAATAGTTGGAGGCCAGGATTAACGAAATTGGTTTGCCCTTGAAACTTGCTGCTACGTAAATTGGGGAGCAAGCTTTGGCGGTTTACGAGGTTGACGCCGAACAGCTTGATCTGCTGTCGGTTCCAGTAACTAAATTCTCCACCTGCGAAGTTTGGGTTATCGGTAATTGCGTCAAAACCGGTGGCTCGACTGTCGTTCGGATCACTATCGCCAGAAGCATAGAAGTAAGAACATCGAAAGCGTGCCCAGTCACGATCGTACGATAACTCGAGTGCTCCCATAAAAGCACTGATGTCTTGACGTTGACCAGCGATTGGATTGAGCTCGTCAACGCCGGTCACATAGTACATGGAATGGCTGATGTTTATCCGATTGATGTGACCATTGCCGGACCAACCCAGATAATACGCATCGACTTGATGCTCGGCAAAAACGCCAACCGGATCTGGGCGAACGAGAAATCCATTGTCATCAAACTTAGTGCTAGCTTTGTCTCTGTTGTAATGGAAGCTAAGTTGGGTGTTGTAACCTGGAAAAATAAAGTCATTGCGATAGTAGTTGGCAATCAGCGTATTCTGATGCCGATCGTTAAAGGTATTGAGCAGGCTGTTCGTGTCCTTTTCGGTTTGATCGAACCAAACCACGTTGTACTGGTCTTGGTTGCTTAGCCGATTTCCGAATAGGCGCACACCTCGATTGATATCCGAGAAGATGAAGCCACGAAAATCGCTAGTAAACGGCTGCGATCCAGCTCGCACCGAAACAAAATCGTAGTTGGGACTCATATCTGCAATTTTTGTCTCGTAGAACCATTCTTCGAGAGCCCAGTCAGTCCTATGTCGGTTCGTGCCCTGGCGAACGTCTGGCGAGACGACCGCCAGCTCTTGAACCTTCAAGTAGTTCTGGTTGAAAATGACATTCATTCTCAGCCGCCAATCAAACGGCTTGAACGATGCATCTCCTTTGAATAGATCGAAGCCCAGCGAATTGTACTGAGTGAAGAAAAATTGATTTGGATTTCCGAAGAACTCGTTTTGTCCTGGGTTCTGAGTCGCTTCGAAAGGAGTTGTTGGGATCGGTGTCTGCCTTGCCTCAAACAAATTCAATTGCTTGACTTGCAACTTAAGAAAAGTGTCCTGTCCTACAATAGGGAAATCACCTTTAAGTACGTTTTGATTGTATGGATCGTACCAAGCTCCTTGAACAAATGGATAATCATCTCCTATCGGATGTCCCTTGGTATAGCGGTCCCAAGTCGGCGAACCAATCCGCCAGCGATCTTCGATTGGGATGAAGTGGCTCGTGTTTTGCGATTCCGTAGGCAACACCGAGGTTGGACCGGTAAAACCCAAGGGTGCTAAGAAAGTAGTTAGCTGATACGGCGACTCTTCCTGTGGGAAACTCGTCGCTGGAGGCAATGACAGGCCCTCCAATTCAGGCGGAGCAATACTCTTGGGTATTGGCTCTTGCTGTTGAAGTGCAGGCATTTCTTCGCGAACCGAAATGCGAAAAGGTTCGTTTAGTGGTGGCTGGATCGGGGTGAATTGTCCCCATGCAATACTGAAAAAGCATGACGAGTAAAACGCCACGGTCGCATTTAAAATTGCCGGGTAGGGATTCTTGAACACAAGTCGAGAAATCTGGAAAAAAATTGGGACGGATCGGACTGTAGCGATTTCATCGGCGGTATCGACGCCTTGTCTTGGGCAATTTGATTAAAAATGAGTCGAATGTAGTAATTGGGCGAACTTTACCTGGCAATCTCAAGAAGTGGATCAGGTGGATACTAAAGCTTTTGTCGGTTGATCGTACCCAAAGCGATTGATTGTTTGGCTTGTCGTGGTGCTGACGATTGTAAGAATCAGCCGAAGTGAAGGCTAAAGGTCTTTTGAGAGCGCAAATATGCTAATGAATCGACATCCTATCAACCTGGTTGCTTTATTTGCGATCCTATTCTTTTCATTTGCTCAGGCAGCCGAACCACGACCCAAGACGCGGATTCCCGATGACCGAATGCTCCAAGAGCCGGACTGCAAACCACTCGAAATCTGGGCATCTCTGCCACTCGACTATAGGGAAAATCAATCTGAACCAATGACATTGTTCAGCGAACTGCCGTTGGCTGGTCCGCGTGGCAAAGAGACGCCGCGTGGCAATAAGTACGGTCGCTATTGCGAGAACGCATTCCGACGAGCAGGTTTGCCAAGTTGCATAAGTAGATTTGCGAAACCGAGTACAGACGCAAATCATCAAATTGGTTATGTTGGCGGTGGAACCTTGTTTTGCGGTTCCAGCCGGCGGATCGACGAAGGAACATTTGGCATGGACTATGCCGGTCTTTGGTACTCGCGAAAGAACTGGCTAAAATGGAGCCACGGCGAACGTCACCAGGGGGGGGCCGGTCGCTACGAAACCGAAGGCCCGCGTCTGTTGCCTGAGTGAGCTGGACTTGTACCGGCGAACGTCAGATAACCAGATCGATACTATTTTCACGCATCCTCCCATCGCGATTGGAAACTGGTAAAAGCCGGGCGTGAAATAAATTCTTTGGGTGCGAACATGGTAGATTAGGTTGTAATGTATTGAAAATATACTTTGAGGAGATTTTGTTTGTAGTTAACCTAAAAATTCAATACTGGAATCTTGAGGTGTTGTATGGCTGGGGCGGACAAGTGCAATTTGAAACCAAATAAAACGCAAGTAGAACCGGCGGTTCCGAACCAAACAACCGATTTTTCCGTTTCGACGAATGCGGGTATGTCCGATCCTAATGCGGCTTCGATCGATGTCTATTCAACACAATTCGCGGATAGAAAAACGCGATCAGAAACGATTGATCCAGCGAGCATTGCTTCCTCGGCCTCGCTATCTATCAAGAATGATTTGCCGTCCGATATCCCCGGATTCATCGTGGAGAGTGAGTTAGGCCGTGGTGCCTTTGGAGTCGTATATTGCGCTCGCGATGAATTGCTGGACCGCAGAGTCGCCATCAAGAGACCACTGATCAATAACACTGCTCACCGGCAGCAATATATCGACGAAGCACGAAAGGCGGTCAAATTGGATCATCCGTCGATCGTACCAATCTACCAGGTTGGAATGACTACGAACGACGAACCATTTGTTGTTCAAAAGTTGATCGAAGGTTCAACGTTACGCGAAATGCTCCAGAAATGCGATAGTCGGTTGCCACTATTGCAGACGGTCGCCATCATGCGCCAGGTTTGCTTGGCGGTTGATGCAGCTCATACGGCGGGGATCGTCCATCGCGATCTAAAACCGGAGAATCTGTTGGTTGAACCCGAGGGACGGGTTTACGTTGCCGATTTTGGACTCGCGATTCTCGAAGATGACGAACAGAACAGAAAAGGTCGCGAAGTCGCTGGTACACCTCTTTATATGTCCCCCGAACAATTTGCTGGCCGCGTCGAGTGGCTAGATGGACGGTCGGACATCTGGGCACTTGGCGTCATTCTATATGAGCTTCTATCAGGGAAGACTCCATTTACAGGGTCAACGCTGAAAGAACTAAGAGACCAAATCAATAACAAGGACCCTCGCCCAATCCACCAGCGCGATCCAAAAGTCCCAAGCGCTTTTGACGCGTTGTTCAGAAAGTGCTGCGCAAAGAATGTCGGCGATAGGTTTGCGAGCGTCCGAGAGATGATTGCGGAATTGGATGCCATAACCGAATCGCTTCCGTTCTTGGAGACGATCAATTTAATGTCGCAGTCGCGAACGGGTTCCTTCAGTGCGATGAGTTCATCGTTTGGATCGGCCCTTGGTTCAGCCGCCGATTCGAGACAAGTGGAGCTAACTTATCGAGGATCTAGTACACTCGGCTCTGACGGAACTACCATCCGAAACTCGGTGGGAGGCATAACAATCCGGAAACCAAGTACGCTTTGGAAGCTCGCAGTACCTAGCCTCATGACGCTTGCAATTTTGGGCACGCTTACTTGCGTTGCTTGGATTGCGAGGCTTGGGCCGTTCGCCGCCATCATCGAGTCGCCAACACACTCAAACTTGGTTTTCAATAGAGGGGATTATGAGCTTCGTCCAGTCGAAAAACGAGACTCGGCAGGCGTTGTTTTAGGCGATTTTGGAATAACAGATAAGCAACTGGTTGAACCAATAGTTGACTCAAAGCCGCTTCCACCCAGCAAGCCTTTTCTCGTTGCGATTAACGGCAAGGGTACTCACGATTCGATTGCGAAAGCGATTGCCGATTCGGCATCAGGAGATACCGTCACGATTCTTGCGGGAACGTATCGAGAGTCGTTTGTGATCGATCGATCGATCCAACTTGTAGGCGAGGGTGCAGTTAAGATCCTTTCAACGGAGCAGGCATGCGTCAAAATCCTGGCAGATAGTCAAGTCGTCATCGAAAGGGTGACTTTCGACTCGCAAGCGGCGAAATTCAATGCGATCGATATTGTAGGCGGCCGCCTGGAACTTAAACGATGCGAAGTTTTCGCGAGCTCTAACGAGTCCTATAATTGCGTAAAAGCAAGAGCGAATGCGACCTTTGTGGCGGAACATTGTAAATTCCAAACGACGCTGGATGTTGCCGTCTCCGGTGAAAAGACATCGTCGATTACCATTCGTGATTCGACGTTTAGCTTTTCGGGAAACTCAGACTCTGTTTTGAAAAGGATTGGAGTACAAGGGACCGGAGCGGTAGGTTTGATTCAGGATTGCGTCTTCACCGGGCCCTGCATCGGCGGTATCGATTGGAGAGATAGTCCCGACCGCGAACTCACGATCGAAGGCTGCGAGTTCGACAATTGTGATATTGGCATCCAAATTAGGGCATGTAACACGGTCGTGATCAAGGGTTCTGTTGATCGTCCCTGTGAGATTAAGAACGCAGCTTGGGGCTTGAGTATAAAAGAAAGCCAAGTAGACCTAAGCAGGGTCAAGGTCGAAGGCATCGGCGATAAAAACAGAGTCGCTATGCAGATTACTGAGAATTCAAAAGTAAAGTGCACCGATTGCGATTTTTTTGGTACAGTTTGCGGTGTCTTGGTCAAACGAAGCTCGTTACTAATCGACAATGTCTCGATTCGCGATACAGGTTTCATGGGGTTGCTAGTCGATGGAGGATCTGTCGACGGCAACGAATTAAACCTTTTGAATGTGGCCAATTATGGTTTGGCGGTTTTGAGTAAAGGTGCTACGGTCAAACTGAATGCATTAATTGTTGAGGCCGCACCGGCTATTCCCTCCAAAATCAGACTCACCCCGGCGGTCTACGTTGCATCGGGTAAGGTTGAATTCAATGAGGGGTTTTTTTCAGGTTGTGTTTGCGGAATCTTTGTGGATCCCAAGCGAACCATAATTAACAGCACTGGTTTTCCTGAAAGTAGAAGCCTAGTCGAACTGATTGGAGATCCCAAAAAAATAGAAATGACTCTCTCGCCTGTGGAATTGATTAGCGATCGTATGAACTTGACCAATTGCGACTTAGGATGGATTTTTAATGGAATTGGTTCAAGCCGAATAAAGGAACTCGGTGGCGACTTATTGGAGAGCCATCGTGTGCCAAAATTGACCGACACGGATTTGAAACTGGATGGAACGGATTACTCGAACTTTTCAGTGCTAAAAAAAACAGGTAGCAACTAGCATCTGATTTTTTGAAACTCGGCCACGTCCCGCATCACCGAAATCGGCGAGTCAGCAAAGGATGCAAATTTTGCTTGGACTGCTGGAGTTTACTAGGCTACTATTATGGAACGTCTCTTGAGGATGAGGTAAACCGACGCGACAGGCATTTGGTAGGTGCTCAATCCAACTAAGCGCAGGTCGAGTTGACATCGTTGTTTCGAAAAATAAAATCGGAGTGAAGAGATTGTGTCAAAATTAGTATTGTTCGGTTGTTGCGTTGGCGGGCTTTTTTTGACGTTCATCTCGTCTGTACCTGCATTACCGAACTGGGATGAAAAGGTCGCTGATCCTCATTTCGTAAATGTGCAGGGCCAAGATATCGAGCTTCCGGAAGACTTCTTGGTGAGAGTAGATGGAAACAAGTTACGAGTCGCATTGGTTTCGCTTGGCGCGATCGATTCCCCTATATCGACATCAAGTCTTTTGGTTAGTTTACTAAATTCTAACGGCGAAGAAAAAGTAGCGACGACGAATAAGCAAGGGATTGCGGAGTTCAACGACGTAAATCCGGATGAATTGCACGCATTGCTGGTGGTTGATAGTAAAGTCCATGCCGCAATTCCGCTGATGACGGTGAGCATCCAAAATGCCACAAAGAGAAACATTACTTCATCCAATTTTCGCTTGCCATTGATGTCCGCCAACCCAGAGGAGATTCTCGCGTCGATCACTCGGGGCATTCTCCCCACAAGCAATCCAGATGGCGAACTTTTTATCGCTGGCGACTATAGCCTTCAAGCCGTCAATCCGTTCCGGGTGCATTTGCAGAAAGATGGAAATTTACTTGGGCGAATAGTTGTTGCTGATCGCGACTTGGATGTAAAGCTTCGCTTTGCCAAATTGACTTTTTTACGGAACAAACAAGTAGTTGCCCGAACCGATTCGAATCCTGCCGATGGTAGTTTTAACGTTGCTGGTCTCGTGCCGGGCGTATACGGTGTGATAGCCGCTGGTCCAGCCGGCTACTCTTCTTTTGCATTCGATATCCTACCGTCAGCTAGTACTGCCCGATTAGGCGAAAGCATTTCAGGAAAACCGGTATCGCTCGTTCAGGCCGATCCAAACGGAAAACTATTTGTCTTTTTATGTCCACCGAAATTAGTTCCGAAAATCACAGATCGGATTCGGCAAGCATATGGACAGCCAAACGTCGCTTCGACAACCACTCAGCCCGTATCAGGTTTGACTATGGCTAGTACCGGTGGTGGATTTGGCGGTGGTGGATTTGGCGGTGGTGGATTTGGACGAGGAGGCGGTTTTGGCGGTGGCGGTTTTGGCGGTGGCGGATTTGGCGGTGGCGGATTTGGAGGTCTGGCTGCTATCGCGGGACTGGCGACGGTTGCTGCGATTGTTAGTACTAATGACAACAACAACTCGGGGAACAATGTCGTCTCACCGATTACTCCTATCAAGAACCCCGTCAAAAATTTAGTCGTTGCTCCGATTACAACTAACAACAACACGACGAACAACTCTGTCAATTCATCAATAAAGCAGAGTCGGCCTTAATTCTTAGCTCATACGTTTTTGAACTATTCTGATTCATCGTGCATTTTAGCCGACAAGGTTGCATAGGGATCGAAGGTGCTATCGATAGGTTCCGTCGTCGAGTGCAACTCAATCTGCATTACCATCTTCTGGTCGGCACCCTCTGCTAATGGATTGTTGTCCATCGCCTCTCCGATCAATTTGACCATCTGGCAAACAGTTGGATTTTTTTCTGCCATGGTCAGCATATCGTTGTAAACGGTTATGACCGCCTGATTTTCCTTGACGACCATTTTCCATTCACCAAGATTCGTTTCCTGGATCATTTTTAGTGACGATGACAGTCGCTCTAATTGGCTTTTCGTCAGAAAGGCTCGTTGAACAAGTACCTCGTCAAGCTTCAGAAATTGATTGACCAACCAAGCCTTAAAAGCGGCCAGGAACTGTTGACGCGTCAAAAACTCTTTTTGAAGCGCCAATAACGCAACAAGCAATCCGCGGTCCATCGAAGTTAACCCGGCCAAATAGAGACAACATGGAAATAAAACCTCAAGCATAAAGAATAATCGATTTGAGCTAGTTTTCGCAAGCAAGAACATTCTTTTTCGCTTCGACTCACCGGACGGCTTGCGCCGTTCCCCTATCCAAACCATAGCGGCTGGGCACAAGCCAAATGGCACTCACTCTCCTACCAGCTTACATCAAGGCCGGTCGGGGTCACCAGATCGGGATGCTCGGCCAGCAGCGTCAAAGCCACACCTGTCTGTAGTATTTCTATCTGTGGCGTGAGCGCAGACGGCACCACTGGGGCTTGGTTAACTGATTTCTGTGCGAAGGCATTCAACGAAAGCAATAGGTACACCGTAGACACGCCGAGGATGCTTATAAAATCTCTCCAAAGTAATGAACGTGTTTGTGGCCCATCGGAGATCGTAATAGCTTGGTCGACTAACTGCATTGCCATCTGCGACTTGTTGTCATCGTCACATTGGATATCCAGAATCGGCTGGTCCGCCGCGAGGCACTGGCCGATTTTGCAATGCATTTTTAGACCTACAGAAAAATCGATGGTTTGGCCCGCTACCTTCCTGCCGCCACCCATAGCGATGATGGCTTGGCCGAGGAGCTGTCCGTCGATAGCTTGGATGTAGCCAGCGGATTTAGCAAGGAATGGTCTGCATTGGCCAATGGGTCGTACAGCACTGATCGAGCCACTTTGAGCGTGAACCATGCGTTCGAAGCGATCCATAGCCGCCCCGCTGTCGAGAAGTTTTCCTAAGCGGCCTCGAGCATCGTCGAGCAGTGTTTCGCGTTTTGTGCTCAAGAGCAATCGGGCAGCAAGTTCGATAGTGAGTTCACGAACGTCGTTGGGGCCACCGCCTTGAAGTACGGCGATAGACTCGTTGACTTCGCACGCATTGCCCACCATGTCACCAAGCGGTTGAGTCATATCGGTAATGAGTGCTGTCGTGAGTACGCCTGCGTTTTTTCCTACTCGTATCAAGGAGGCTGCAAGTTCTTCGGCAAGTTCTTCAGTGGCCAGGAAAGCACCGCTTCCGAACTTGACATCCAATACCAAAGCATCGAGCGACTCGGCGATTTTCTTGGACATGATGCTGGCTGTAATCAACGGTATCGAGGGGACTGTGGCTGTGACGTCTCGAAGGCCATAGAGTTTTTTGTCGGCAGGGACCAGAGTTTCCGTCGCACCTGTTATGACACATCCGACAGTGTCCAGTTGTCGATGGATTTCTAATTCAGTAAGATTGGTCCGAAAGCCTTCGATCGCTTCCAATTTGTCGAGAGTTCCACCCGTGATACCGAGCCCGCGGCCGCTAATCATGGGGACATGCAAGTCGCAACAGGCCAAGAGCGGTGCCAAAATGAGTGACGTCTTGTCCCCTAGTCCCCCAGTAGAATGCTTGTCAACGCGAGGTCTATCGCCGACTTTTACTAATTTCGACCCGCTCGCAATCATGGACTCCGTAAGGTCCGAAATTTCTCGGTCGGACATTCCATTGAGGTAAATGGCCATAGCCAGAGCTGACATTTGGTAATCTGGAATGATGCCGCGGGCATATCCATCGATCATGAACTTGATTTCATCGCTCGATAATGGCCGCCGATCTCGTTTGTTTGCAATGACGACTGCGGGAATCATGTTGGAATCAACCCAATTCGAAAGAGATGGAGTAAACTGGACAG
>JAYVPE010000354.1:0-5155 GCA_043757575.1 Pirellula sp. | reverse complement strand
GTATACCAGACGTAGCTATCTTTCTGGACGATACAGCAATCGCCCACAACTTGGACAGACAATCGCTTGTTCTTTGCGGAGGCTATCGAGAATCCTAGGTGGTAAGCCTGTATAACAACCACCGCAAGAGACATCATCCAATGCGGCCATCGAGTCTTCGGACCGGTTGGAGACAAGCCGTTTGTATTGAACCAGAAACTCGGATGTCAGTTGCGTTTCTAGACCAGCCAAATTGCCCTCGACGCGTTCGAGCTCCACCTTCAGTACGGCAAGCTTTCCCGCCACGTTCGATTCGGTTTTGACTCGGTCCGCTTCAATCAATTTCAGTTTTTCGTCGAATCCCTTCAATGCAATTTGCAAGCTATCGATCTCTTCGAGAATTTCCAATATTTCGTCCGAAAGGACATTGTTGACCTGCGTATCGGCGGCGATTTGCTCCTTGATAGCCTGGAATTCGCGGTTGTTTTTGGCCAAGTTCATTTTGCCTTCCCAGTCGTGGACTTTGGCTTCCCGCTCACGAAGTTGCAACTGTTTTCGGTCGGCGTCCATCTTTTTTTGTTTGATCGCTTCCTTGCATTTCAGCAAAGCATCTTTTGCCGCGTCGACTTGCAAAATGGCCGCTTTCACCTGTCGCGGCCCACGCTCGATCTGCGTTTTCATTTCTGCGATTTGAACTAAGTGTTGGTGTAGGTTGCGGACCACGGAGTCGCTGACGTTCATTCGAATTCCACTGGGAGTTAGTGCGGCAAAGCAATTTTCGTTGATTAAACCACAATTGCTGGGAGAAACTAGTCTCATATCTCTATTGCGATCTGATTTGCAACTAACGACAATGCGGGCAGTTGGAACGAGTCAGCACCCTAAATCGATGGAAAATTCAACAATGTCGCCTACCAATAACAACTTTCAATGGAGTCTGTCAGTGGTGGTTATTCTCGCATTGGCAGCCCTGACCAGCAACGGATTCGCTCAGCAGATAGGGAATTCAGTTGTCGAAAAAGAACGGTCCGTCGTAGCGGCCGATCTGCAAATGATCTACGGGAAGACCGAATCCGCTGCGACCATCGCTGACTATTCAACCATCTTGAATTTCTGCCGAAATATCGCTGGTGATTCAACCCGCGTCAAAGAAGATCGGCTATACGCAAGGACTTTAATGAGTTGGGCCGCGAATCGACGGGGTGAAGCTCGCAGCGATCAGGCAAGCAAGCTGGTTCGAGAACAACAGTTGGGGCAAGCAGCAGAACTGGACGCGATGGCAATTAAGGATTTTGAATCCTCCATCCAACTGGATCCGTCACGATGGCGAGCTCACCACAATATCGCCATCCTCCGTGCACTTCAAGGAAACAACGAGGCTGCGCTGGAGAGTTTCGAAACGGTAATTCGACTGAATCCAGAATTTTCCGATGCGTATTTCAATCGGGGCGAAATCTACTTCAGGTCGAACCAGTTCGAATCGGCGATCAACGATCAGAATAAAGTGATTGAACTCAAACCTGAGGACTCCGCTGCGTACAGCGCTCGTGCACGTTCGCTTTACGCGATTGGGAAAAACCAAGAAGCACTTGCTGACTTTGCAAAAGCTATGGATCTTTCTCCTGATTCTGCAGAATCAGCCACCGAATACGCAGATACTTGCCAAGCTCTAGGGAAATGGAAACTTGCGGCCACTACATATCAACGCGCCATGCAACTGGATGGCAAAAATGCACGGACATTCCAAAACGCGGCCTGGATGATGGCTACGTGTCCGGATGATTTTTACAGAAATGGCGAATCCGCGTTGGAAACGGCACAAAAAGCCGTTCAGTTAGCATCGGCAACGGCCCCAGCTTCTGTCCAAGTCCTAGACGTCCTAGCAGCCGCACAAGCGGCTTCCGGGGATTTCGTTTCAGCAGAAAAAACCATTGCCTTGGCCCTCCGTGCGACTACAGATGCTTCCTTACGTTCCGAGCTCCAAATGAGAAGTCGTCAATATCTACGAAAACGCCCCTACGTGCAACCAAGCCCGGTCAGCAAAAAATAGGAGCCGTGTCACATGAACCACTAAGACATTCACTCTGCGAGAATCTGTGCAATCTGCGGATGAAAATGAACTTCGATAGTCGTCCGCAGATGACCGCAGATTTCAGTTATCTGTCGCATTGCTGTCCTGAATCGCAAACAACTTCGCATGCTCATTGCAACAACGCCTTGATGACGTCTCCGTGGACATCCGTCAGTCGTCGATTGGCTCCATTGTGCTGATAGATGAGCTGTTCGTGATCGATGCCAAGCAAATGCAGAACGGTAGCATGAAAATCGTAATTGCTGATCGGATCGCGAACTGCTTTCCAGGACCATTCGTCGGTCTCGCCGATAGCAACTCCCGGCTTCACTCCAGCTCCTGCCATCCAACCCATGGACGCACCACCATTGTGATCACGGCCTTCGCTACCCTGTGAGAAAGGCATCCTACCAAACTCCGTATTCCACAAAAGCAATGTGTCATCGAGAAGCCCGCGGGCTTTCAAGTCGGTGAGCAATGCCGCAGTTGGTTGGTCCGTTGCCTGCGCCATCGGGGGCAGCTCCTTGATAATGCTGCCATGATTGTCCCAGTTACCGGTCGGTCCGTTCGATCCGCTCCATACTTGAACCACGCGCACTCCGCGCTCAATCATTCGACGAGCGAGTAAACACCTCCTTCCAAAATCTTCCGTCACTGGGTTGTTTAGCCCGTAATTCTCCAAAGTTGCCTGTGTTTCTTGGCTCAAATCGAATACTTCTGGAGCGCTTAGCTGCATCTTGGCAGCAAGCTCATAGGCGTGGATGCGTGCGTCTAGTCGTACATCGTGGTCACCATGTCCCAGTTGCTCTCGATTCGTTGCCGCTAGGAGTGCTAATCCATCCCGTTCCGACTGCGGCGTAATGAATTTCGCACTTAAGGGCGCTCGCAAACCATGCAGTGGCTCGGCTTGGCTTGCATGGATGGCCGTCCCTTGATGCGTAACGGAAAGAAAGCCCGAGCTGAAATTGCCGCGTTGATTGTAGGGCAATCCGCGAACATCCGGCAAAACAACAAAGGTAGGAAGATTTTCGTTCAAGCTACCCAGTCCGTAACTAACCCATGCACCGAAGCATGGAAAGCCAGGCAGTAAAAAGCCGGTGTTCATCAAGTAACTTGCTGGACCGTGCACGTTTGTCTTCGAAGTCATGGAAAGCATAACCGCAATGTTGTCGACATGTTTTGCCAAGTGCGGCAGCAACTCGCTTACCCATCGTCCAGACTGACCGTGTTGAGCAAATTGGAATGGCGAACCCAGAACATTGCCAGGCACGCTCGTTGCCGCTTCTACACGTTCGCTCGTAGCGGGATCAAATTTCTGCCCGTGCCTGGCTTGCAAAAGCGGCTTGTAGTCGAACAGATCCATCTGGCTCGCGCCCCCATTCATAAACAATTGAATGACGCGATTCGCTTTCGCTCTATGATGCAATCCGCCATTCGATTGGGCATTAGGGGCCGCTGCCAACTCGCGATCAGTTGCGAGCAATTGCATTAGCGCGAGCGCCCCAATTCCGCCGCTGGAGGACTCCAGTAAATCACGCCTTGTTATCATTGGCCTCTGCCCATGGTTCAATCGATGAAAATGAATTCGTTCGTGTTGTAAAGCAACCGGCAAAAATTTGCCAAGCCATGTTTTTCAGTGTAAACGACAAATCGGTCGAGCTCAGTCGTTCTGGGCGCACGCCCCAAAGCAAGTTGGAACGCAAGTTTAACTCGCGATAGATTACTCGTTGCTTCGGAGGTAAGACGGTTCGCAAGATGTTCTGATTGACGTATCACGAGCAAATCGTTCCACATTGCGAGCACTTGTTGCACGGTAACGCTATTGGCGCGAGTCGGCATGATTTGGTCACCCGCTGGACAGTCGAGCGCTTCCATGAACGGGTCCGGCAGAGTCCTAAACAAAAATCGGTAGATACTTCTTCGCGAAGCCGATTGGCCATCGAGGTTGAATTGTCCATAGTCGATGATTGGCGTTACGTGCCGCCCCGGTTTGAGGTCAAACTGCCGGTCGCTGGGACCGCCCATTCGCAAATCAATTTGACCTGAAATCATAAGCATTGCATCGCGAACGCACTCTGCATCCAACCGCGTGCGATGCATGTGCCATAAAAACTGATTGTCGGCATCGATGTTACTAGCTGAATCTTTTCGTGGCGACTGTTGAATCTGTGTCCCGGTGATCTCTTGGCTTTCCACGGTCGAAGAGACTTGCCGATAGGTCTCACTGGTGACAATCAGCCGATGCAATGCCTTCAATGACTGACCGGAGTCTCGAAAGCGGATTGACAACCAATCCAGCAATTCGGGATGCGTTGGCTTGGAGCCGAGCCGACCGAAATCGTTGGGGGTGTCAACAATGCCGCGACCAAAATGTTGCAACCAAACCCGATTCACTATTGACCGCCAAGTTAGCGGATTGTTGTCGTGGACAATCCACTCGGCGAGTGCTGCACGTCGTGCAGATTCAGGCAATGGCTCTACCAGCGAAAAACGGCCTGGCAACGAAGCTATGCAAGTCAGAGTGCCTGCAGTCGATTCCTCCATCGGGTTGCGGATATCTCCCCGATCCAAACGGTGAATTGGTCGAGGCCCAGGAGGAGGCTTCAACCCACCGTCGGGTTCAAAATCCGCTGCTGCGGCATACACCAGCGATGGCTTTGGAAGTGAGGCTAGTTCGCGTGCGACTCGCTGGCGTTCGTAATGAAGCGCCAACGTTAGCTGTTGTTCCTCCGTGCGGATTTCTTTCGCGAGCGATAGAATGAATTCAATTTCCGCAGGTAAGGAAAGAACATCGAACGGAGTTTTGTCAGACGTGATCGACAAACGTGGCCGACCTATAAGATGACCCCCACCGTGCAGTTGCTTGAGCCGAACCGTGATTGTTGTCTCAGTCGAAAGTTTTACCGTATCCTTAAATTCAAACACAGCAACGTGCGATTTGCCAACCTGCGGAAAAATACCCCAAGCTGTTGTCTCATTTCCGTCGATCGCACGAGAAACGCCCCAGTCCTTTTGATCGAAATCCGACGTTGCTCTCGCGATCGAAATCCGGTTGCCCGATCCTATTTCGATTTCGATTTCGGAAAGATGCAAATTACCATTGTC
>JAYVPE010000353.1:0-5180 GCA_043757575.1 Pirellula sp. | reverse complement strand
CGTCGCACCACGTTTGTCCGCTCGCAACTCTCGTGCGGACCGGATCGTTGCGGATCATGTTCAGTTCGAATTCAACCCAACTTCAATATCGATTGGCTGCTAAGTCGCGGCTGGCTAATGATTCGACAAAATGGCATAGCAAAGAAGATCGATCCCGAAGTGCTTGGCGAGATGCTGCAGTTCGGATTCCATCCATTGCTTTCGATGGTCGAAATTTTTGCCGGAAACAGGGTCATTTCTGAGCAAGAAGCAACTCCGGACTGTCCGATTTAGGACATGAACGATAGCAATTTCATCGGACGCGAACACTTCGACGCGAGCCAACCGAGCCATAAATCATCTCCCCATAGAATCGGACTAATTGCCAAAGTCCACCAAAACCCGTCAAGTAGTCAACATCAGTGTTCGCCTCATGATTGCAACCTCATTGCAAATGGCGCACAGAAACTTTTCCAACGATGCATCGATCGTCGCAGAATTCTCCGGTTGACGTCTACAGCAATTTATGCAAAGACTGATTCTCGATTGCTATCCAGTGTGAGTTGGCCTGCAAATTCGTGTACGTCTGCCGAACACCCGACGGCCAAATGATCTCAATCCGATCGACTTTGGTCGCTGAACCGAGCCCAAAGTGAATCACTCTTTGATTGGTTACCATGTACCCGCAACCACCCACCAGTTGTTTCGTCCATTTCTTGTCCGCGACCGTCGCAACGACCTCCGTACCGATTGCATCCCGATGCGATTGTATGCCTACAAGGCTAATTGATAGATAGTTTCCCGCTTCTGAATCGTTGCGAACTAGGCTTGCTGGCCTTTCGAGATCCGTTGCAACAAAATCCTGTTTCCCGTCTCGATTGAAATCGATCAACGCTAAAGCACGCCCCAGCCGTTCGATGTCAAAATAACCTCCAACTGCGTCGGATCGTTTCTCAAAAAATCGCGAACTGCCATCGCCTGCGAAATACTGAGCCCGCATCCGAAATGGAATTCCCGCGTGGGACATGTCATCGATATGACCGTTGAGCACAATCAGATCTGCTACCCCATCGGATTGGGCATCTAAGAACTGAGTGCCGAAGCCGAGCATCTTTAAGCTAGGTGCAACCATTCCTGAGGCGCGCGTCGAATCGCGAAACACTCCGTTCGACTCCTGCAAGTAAAGGGTGTTGGATTCATCGTAGTAATTCGTTACGAAAAGATCGATTGCCCCGTCTTGATTGACGTCTCCGGTCGCAACTCCCATACAGGCTTGTGCTTTTCCCTCCCCATCATAAGCAAGTCCGTTTAGTATGGCGTTGTCTTCGTATCGAATGCCGAGTGGTGAATTGAGGTCGATTTCCGCAGTCAACATCAAGTTGGCTACCTGATCGTTCGCCACAAAAATTGACGGAAATGGATGATTCTTTAATCGAAACACTACCAATCCAAGCGCGTTGCCCTCTTTTATCGAGGGTGCAAGCACTTGACTACCTATGTCGCGAAATACACCCTTGTCATCGACCTTCAAAAGACGCCCTTTCGATTGGCGAAAATTGAGCGGTGAGCATGCTCGCGGCATTCCTTTGAAGAGACAGCGACGCGATTCAACCTCATCTCCCTCGACATAGTTGGCGTCATAAATTTCAGCCAATCCGTCACCGTTGAGATCAGCGATTGCGGCGCTCACAGTCCAACTTGCGGATTTCGAATCGATCCTTGCTGAACCATCGCGAAAAGTTCCGTCTCCCTGGTTCATCCAAAGTTGATTGATTCCGAAATTGCAAACATAGACGTCGTCAAAGCCATCGCTGTCGACGTCTCCGATCGCGACCCCTTGACCAAACGCATGTTCCTCGACTCCAGCCTGTTGTGTTACATCCTCGAATACCGAACTATTAGTCTCTGAAGCACCTCGATTGCGTTTCAACCGATCTGAATGCGATCGATCTGAACCATCAGGCGGCCAATCGCATCCCTGAGCAAGATAAACATCCGGCCATCCGTCGCGGTCGTAGTCTAAAATACCAACGCCGCCACCTGTTATCTCAAACATGCGCCGTCCATCTTCAAACGACGTCCGAGATGCATAGTAGGTAAAATTTAGCCCGTCCGTCTCCGTGAATTTCACGGCAACCGCCTGATGCCCCGATCTGCTTGCCATCGATTTTGGCTGAGATTTCTCCGGAGTCCAAACCGGCAACTTCAGGGATTGAATCCACTGGGCATCGACAACTTTCTCCTCCAAACGCGTGCGCGGAGAACGCCGATCAAGCAATGGCCCGGCAAGTTCAGCAACTCGACGCAACTCGAGATGTGATGGATCAAAGGACAGCCCATACTGACTCCAAGCCATGGATTCCCAAATGCGTCCGAGATCAAGCGTCTGCTGTGCGGCTAAAAGAATCGGTTCCAACCTCCCCTTCGAACGCAAGTACTGTTCGAATTCGGGTTGCGACATTCTATTTTGAGCAACGGACTGGCGACCTGACCATTCATTGGACATGATTCGCTCGAAAACGAAGGCTAGTTTTTCGAGTTTCGTTGCTCGCTTAGAAATAGATTGTACATGGTCAAGTTGCCCAATGATTGCAAGCATTTGCGTCATAGCGTTCAAGGCAGCAAGATGGTCTGGATCCAGTCTAAGCGATTCTGCAAAACATCTCGCGGCAGATTCTGGTTGCCCATGATCGCGTGCCCATTCGCCTCGAATGAACCAAATAACCGGATGCGTGTCCGCGCCGACTGGAAGTGAGCGATTCCATGATGGAAGTTCGTCGGGATCAACTTGCTGCAGGAGTTTCCCAAGCTGCACGTGAGCTTCGACGAGTTCCGGCGATTGTTCCATCAATTCCGTCAACAGACGCTTCGCCTCAGCGGTGGCTCCCTCACGCAGTCTGATGCGTGCCAGGCCAAGAAGAGGTAATCGATCATGGGGAGTAGCAACGAGAAACTCCTGGAGTTCCTTTTCATTCTCAACCGGCATCGCGATGTTCCCTAAGTACAACAGATGTTGCACCGACCATCGGTTCTGTTTAACCAGTTCGAACAAATGCGAGAAAGCATCCCACCTTCTGCCAGACAAGTTCAGTAAATAGATCAGTCGATCGCGGGCTTTATCGTTTCCGGTATCGAGAGCAAGAGACCTTTCCATCTTCTGAATGGTGGCTGACATTCGCTTCATTTGAAGTGTCACCTCGCCAGCAGCCCAACGAGCGGTGGCCGCATCGCTTCTCGCAGAATCCAACACGCGATCATAAAACGAAATCGCTTGCTCATATTGGTTAAGTTTGGAGCAAGACTCACCCGCAATCAGTAGTAGGTTCGGTGCATCGGATTGTTTTTCCAGCAGCTCATTGCAAATCGACAAGGCCGTGGCATGATCGCCTTGTTGGAATGCTCGTTTAGCGTCAGAATAGGTTTTTCCGCTTCGTACGACTCGCTGTGAGACTATCCACATGATCATTCCGATTGCGGAGGCTCCGATCATGAGCATAAATAGAGTGATTAGAATTGTGCGTCGGTTCATAGATTGATTGACTCATGGAGCGGTGAGCCACTCTATGTTAAAGCGGGCGAGCGTAAGTCCCTTACCTGGCTCTTGCCTGGTTCAGCTTTGCCCTTTGATGTATCAAGATTGTGCGGATTGGAAAAGAGGATCATGCTGTGACCGCCATGGTTGTAGCGGACAATGCCACCCAAGCAACATTGAAAGAGAGCCGAGAACTGGGATAGTATTCGTCATGGTTCGTACCTTCCTGGAAAAAATGGACTAAATATGGTTGCAACAAGAAAACCGGTTGATTGCGAACTAATGATAGCAAGCTGATCGGTCGAGTTGAATCCCAAGTTTGATCGCTCGGACCAAGCCCCCACCGCTCATCAAGCGATCCTCAATCATCACGCATAGCGACTGAAACCCCATATGTTTCTGTTCAAACCATCTCCCCTAGTAACCGAAAGCGGCTGCATTTCGGCATGCCCTGCGCAGTCGAATTTAATACGATAATTGGTCGTTGTCAGAAATACAGACGAGTAGATTCGAGCTGGTGCCGTTGCAACTAACTCGTTAGCAACTCTTTCGCTCGATTGCGTATCTTGTAACGCTGATGGCGGTGTCGGCTGCGAGTTGACTCAATACCTTTCGGCTTGCCAGCCACCGTCGCGAACAATTTTCCAAAGTCCCTTGTCAGCTCACACCAAACCTCCGCATCAATACCCAGACGTTCGAAGATCGGTGCTGCGCTCGCCGGCGTCGCACCACGTTTGTCCGCTCGCTTCTGTTTGCAATGCGATGGCCCGCTTTCCGATCTTTTGGGACAGCAACCTCATCCACCACGCGATGTCGCTAAGCCTAGAACGAATCTCTTTCAAGCGGACCGGATCGTTGCGGATCATGTTCAGTTCGAATTCATTATTTTCGAAACCCAATGGAATTGAAAAACTTCATGATTGGAATGCTCTGTTCGTGTTTGTGTGATAACCGGCGGTTCATGGGCGATATCTCATGGTTAATACTTGGGAAAGATGGCCGGAGTTGGGAAGCGGTCTTCGGGGCTGGTTTCGAAGAGGTATTCCTCCCGAGGCAATTGCACCAGGGGCCAGCCCGCTGGCCGGACGCGGACAACTCGCCCAGGGCGGATGCCTTCGATGATAAGGTCGGTCTCAAATTGGATTTGGATGCCGCTGCTGCCGAGGGGGATTTCTCCAGTTGCCTTGGTGACATCGAGGATGGTGCCATTCGAGGCCATGTGGCCGGGACCGTAGTGGCCGCCCGTATGCTTCAAGGTGTTCTCGGCTCCATTGATTTGTGCCCCGCTGCCTTTCTGGAAGTCGGCGTAGAGGGAGGCGTCCATACCGCCGAAGAGGGTCGCGGTCACGGTGGCGCGGCCGAACTTGCCATACTCGATGGCATCCACCCACGCGGGCATCCAGCGTCCCTGGATGAAGGCTTTGTGCGTCTCGGTCTGAATTTGGGCGGCGTGTTGCATGGCGGTGTCGTCCAGCCAAATGTCCGAGATGTGAAATTGGGTGAAAGCGCCATTCAACCCATCGCCTGACGCAGGTTTCCAGGTGATTCCGAGTTGGACGGGCTGCCCATCGAGGGATTTCTTCCCGATGGCGGGCCACGCACCTTCGGCGATCAGGTCCGCGATTACTATGCGCTCGCGGCCGCGCCAGAGGCGGGTGGCGGCATCGAA